>JBEENC010000005.1:0-19165 GCA_041192285.1 Actinomycetota bacterium | reverse complement strand
ACCGAAGTTGGTTCAATTACTTAATAAATCTTGGAGCGGGTGACCGGGATCGAACCGGCATGGCCAGCTTGGAAGGCTGGGGCTCTACCATTGAGCTACACCCGCATCTTTGATGCAGTTTTTGTGCTGGGCTTAGGTTACCTCTGCTGCAGTACGGTTATCGAATCGGGGCTAACTTTATAGCCTCGGTTAGCAAGGGTGAAAATCTCCTCTAGACTCACCACTTGCGCCTCGGGGCGTAGCGTAGTGGCTAGCGCGCCTGCTTTGGGAGCAGGAGATCGGGAGTTCGAATCTCCCCGCCCCGACCATAATTTTTAATTTACTTATATAACTTATATAAAAGGAGTACTTCGTGAAGAGCACGGTAGAAACACTTTCTCCAACCCGTGTTCGTTTAGATATCGAAGTTCCGTATTCAGAGCTCACACAACATGTTTCTGATGCGTATAAGAAAGTGGCATCACAAGTAAATATTCCGGGTTTCCGTAAAGGAAAAATTCCGGCATCAATGATTGATCAACGCGTGGGTCGCGGAACAGTGATGGATGAAGCAATTAATTCAGCTCTTCCAGAGTTCTATAGCAAGGCTGCTCGTGAACACACCGTTCTTGTCATTGGTCGTCCCACTGTCGACGTAAAAGAGTTTGTAGATAATGAGAAGTTAGTTTTCACCGTAGAAGTAGATGTGCGTCCAGAAGTCAAGTTACCTGATTTTTCTAAGATTGAAATCAAGGTCGATGATGTAGTGATCACTGATACAGATATCACTGAGCAAGTAGACGAACTCCGCGCTCGCTTTGGAACTCTTAATACTGTTGAGCGTGCAATCAAGAGCGGTGATTTTCCAACGCTGGATCTATCTGCCCGAATCAACGGCGAAGAAGTAGATGGCGGAGCAGCCTCTGATATTTCATATGAAGTTGGTTCCAATCGAATGATTGATGGACTCGATGAGGCACTTGTTGGAATGAGCGCGGGAGATAAGAAAGATTTCGAAACTCAATTAGTAGGACAAGCAGATGGTGAAAAAGGTGTTGTAGAAGTTGTGGTTAAAGTTGTTAAAGAGCGCGAATTGCCACCTATGGATGATGCTTTCGCAAAGCTGGCATCAGAGTTTGATACGTTGGCAGAGCTCAAAACAGATTTTGCTACACGTCTTGAGCGCGTAAAGAAGATGGAACAAGGCGCACAAGCACGCGATTTGCTCGTTCAAAAATTACTTGCAGAAACTGAAATTCCAGTTCCTGATCTTCTTGTCGATGAAGAAGTAAATGATCACCTATCTGGCGAGGGCCGCCTAGAAGATGCTGAGCACCGCGCAGAAGTTGATGGACAGGTTCGATCATCTCTGAAATCTGATTTCTTGCTCGATGCAATCGTGAAGGCAGAAGAAGTTCAAGTCACAGAAGTAGAACTCACTGAATATTTAGTTCGAACCTCACAGCGTTATGGAATGGCTCCAGAACAATTTGCGCAAGAGTTGCAAAAAGCCGGGCAGATTCAGCAACTCGTTGCAGAAGTTGCTCGTGCTAAAGCACTTGCTGGTGTTCTCTCTCGCATCTCAATTAAAGATGCATCAGGGGCAGCAATTGATCTTGAAGCCCTTGCTCCAAAGCCAACACCTGCAGTCGAATAATCTCTGCGCTCTGAGCGAACATGAGCGCTTTCACGCGCTTTATTGCAGTAATCGGGAAGCATTTTTGTGCTGACATTGTTAAGGTCACTACAGGAAAAATAAATATCAGGAGGATCTCACGTGGAGCACATGAACCCGCAGACACCGCAGGTAGTTGCGCAAGCATCACCAGCATCAATGGGTGGACTAGATGAACAGGTTTACAGTCGTTTGCTCCGTGAGCGAATTATTTTTCTAGCAGGTCAAGTAGAAGACAGCATGGCAAATGCTATTTGCGCGCAGATTCTTTTACTCGCTGCTGAAGATGCTGAGAAAGATATTTATCTTTACATCAATTCACCAGGTGGATCCATCACCGCTGGTATGGCAATTTATGACACGATGCAATTCGTCAAAAATGATGTTGCAACTGTTGCAATGGGAATGGCTGCATCAATGGGTCAATTCTTGCTTACAGCCGGTGCTCCAGGAAAACGTTACGCACTTCCAAATGCACGCATCTTGATGCACCAACCACTCGGGGGCATCGGTGGAACTGCTACAGATATTCGTATTCAAGCCGAGAACATGGCAGCAATTAAGAAAAAGATGGCAGAACTCATTGCTCATCACACTGGCCAGAGTGTTGAAAAAATTACTGCAGATTCAGATCGTGACCGCTGGTTTACAGCAGAAGAAGCCAAGGAATATGGCTTCGTAGATCAAATTGCACAATCAGAAGGTCAAGTTTCCGGCAATGCAGGAAAGGCTAAATAATGAATAACATTCCAGAGATTACAAATCGCTACGTACTTCCAACAATCGAAGAAAAAACTGCCTATGGGTTCAAGCGTTTAGATCCATATACAAAGTTATTCGAAGAGCGCATTATTTTCCTTGGCCAACCAATTGATGACACTGTTGCAAACGATGTTATGGCCCAGCTATTGACTCTTGAATCAATGGATCCAGATCGCGACATCATGATTTATATCAACTCACCTGGTGGATCATTTACAGCGCTGACAGCAATTTATGACACGATGCAATTCGTACGTCCAGATGTCATGACAATTTGTCTTGGTCAGGCAGCATCGGCAGCGGCTGTGTTGCTTGCAGGTGGTGCTAAGGGCAAGCGTTATGCACTCGAAAATTCCCGCATCATGATTCATCAACCATCTTCTGAAGGTGGCGGACAAGCATCTGATATCGAAATTCAAGCGCGCGAAATTCTGCGTATGCGCACACTTCTCGAAGAGTTAATTTCTCGTCACTCAACTCGTTCACCTGCAGAGATTGCAGCTGATATCGAACGCGACAAGATTCTTACGGCAGCAGAAGCAGTCGAGTACGGACTTATCGATCAGGTTCTAGCAAGCCGCAAAGCAAAGGCAAAGTAAGAACTTTTCCCTTAATTATTCTCTCGGCGAACAAAGTAAGCCTTCTTTATCCCGCTTATTTGCACGCCTTCAATCTATTCTTACCCATTAGACGTTCCCAAAAATTTCCCCCAATGGGAACAAAGGAGTGAAATGACACGCATCGGCGAGACTAGCGATCTGCTGAAATGTTCCTTCTGCGGTAAAACTCAGAAGCAAGTTAAGAAATTAATTGCCGGTCCAGGTGTCTACATCTGCGATGAGTGCATCGAACTCTGTAATGAAATCATTATTGAAGAGCTCGCAGAAGCAGGAACTCTCGGACTTACTGAACTTCCAAAGCCTGCTGAAATTTTTGAATTCCTTGATCAATATGTCATTGGACAAGACCGTGCAAAGAGATCGCTTTCCGTTGCTGTTTATAACCATTACAAGCGCGTTCAATCAGGGGACACAAAGCGCGAAGATTCTATTGAATTAGCAAAGAGTAATATTTTGCTCCTTGGCCCAACTGGATGCGGCAAAACACTTATGGCACAAACACTTGCTCGAATGCTCAATGTGCCATTCGCAATTGCGGATGCAACCGCCTTAACTGAAGCTGGTTATGTCGGTGAAGATGTTGAAAATATTTTACTTAAGCTTTTGCAGGCAGCCGATTACGATGTCAAAAAGGCTGAAACGGGAATTATTTATATTGATGAAATTGATAAAGTTGCGCGCAAATCTGAAAATCCATCTATCACACGCGATGTTTCCGGGGAAGGTGTTCAGCAAGCACTTCTAAAAATCCTTGAAGGCACAGTTGCATCCGTGCCGCCACAAGGTGGACGCAAACACCCACATCAAGAATTTATCCAAATTGACACCACCAATGTTCTCTTCATTGTTGGTGGCGCATTTGCTGGCCTAGAAAAGATTATTGAAAGCCGCAGCGGATCTGCAGGTGTTGGTTTTAATGCAACACTTCAGAGCGAAGCAGACAAAAACCGCCGTGACATTTTTTCTGATGTTATGCCTGAGGATTTACTGAAGTTCGGAATGATTCCCGAATTTATTGGTCGTGTTCCAGTTATTACCAGCGTTGAAAACTTAGACAAGCCAGCGCTGATGCAGATTCTTACCGAACCAAAGAACGCATTGGTAAAGCAATATCAACGTCTCTTTGATATCGATGATGTTGAACTCGAAATCACACCGGACGCCCTAGATGCAATCGCAGAGCTTGCACTCAAGCGCGGAACAGGCGCTCGTGGCCTACGTGCAATTCTTGAAAGCGTTCTACTCGGTGTGATGTATGACGTTCCAAGTCGCGCAGATATTGCAAAGGTGATTTTGACCCACGAATGCATTAGTGATGGTGGCGCTCCAACTTTGATTGCTCGCACAGGTGACATTCCTAAACGGGGTGCACGTCGCGATAAAGGTCAAGAAGAGAAGAGTGCATAATCTAGACTGCTCTACATGAGTCAGTCAGACCGCGAACTCGCATCGACCTTTGTACCGGCCGATATCGAGGCTCCACTCTATGAAAAGTGGATGAAGGCTGGCTATTTCACTGCCGATGTAAAATCAGATAAACCGCCGTACGCAATTGTTATTCCACCGCCGAATGTGACAGGTGTTTTACATATTGGTCACGCACTTGATCACACATTGCAAGACGCACTTATTCGCATGAAGCGAATGAAAGGTTTTGAAGCGTTGTGGTTGCCTGGAATGGATCACGCAGGTATTGCCACACAAAACGTCGTTGAAAAACAATTGGCTGCAGAAGGTAAATCTCGTCACGATCTTGGACGTGAAGAATTTGTTAAGAAAGTCTGGCAGTGGAAAGCCGAATCCGGTGGAGCGATTCTCGGACAGATGAAAAGGCTAGGTGACAGTGTTGACTGGTCTCGTGAAGCATTCACTATGGATGAAAATTTATCTAAAGCTGTACTGACTATATTTAAGAAACTCTATGACGCTGATTTAATTTATCGCGCCGAAAGAATTATTAATTGGTGCCCTCGTTGTTTGACTGCCTTGTCCGACATCGAAGTAGAACACCAAGATATTGATGGTGAGTTTGTTCAGATTACATACGGTGATCCCGGTGAAACTCAAATAAGTATTGCAACAACCCGTCCGGAGACAATGCTTGGCGATGGCGCGGTGGCTGTAAATCCGGATGACCCACGTTATAAGGATTTAGTGGGCAAGCAAGTAAAACTTCCTTACGTTAATCGAATGATTCCAATTATCGCCGATGAATTAGTTGACCCAGAGTTCGGAACGGGTGCGGTCAAAGTAACTGCGGCTCATGATCCAAATGACTTTGAGATGGCGATGCGCCATAACATACCGATGGTTGTCATCATGAACGAGCACGGTTTTATGTCCGGAACGAATACTCAATTCGATGGCATGGATAGGTTTGTTGCACGTAAGGCGGTTGTTGAACAATTGCGCGCCGATGGTCGAATTGGGTGGGAAAAACGTCCTTATTCTCACTCAGTTGGTCATTGTCAACGATGCGCAACGATCGTTGAACCACGTTTATCTCTGCAATGGTTCGTAAAAGTTGCACCACTTGCAAAAGCCGCAGGAGATGCAGTTCGAGATGGTCGCGTAAAACTTGAACCTAAAGAAATGGAACCGCGTTACTTTGAATGGGTAGATAACATGCACGATTGGTGTATCTCCCGACAATTGTGGTGGGGTCACAGAATTCCTGTTTGGTATGGACCTGATGGCGAAGTTCTAGTTGTTGGTGCAGATGAAAAAGCACCAAGTGGGTACACGCAAGATCCAGATGTTTTAGATACATGGTTCTCATCAGCGCTATGGCCTTTTTCAACACTCGGATGGCCCGCAGATAGTGATGATCTAAAGAAGTTTTATCCAACGAGTGTTCTAGTTACCGGTTATGACATTCTTTTCTTCTGGGTTGCGCGCATGATGCTCTTTGGTTTATTTGCAATGGATGGTAAACAACCCTTTCACACCATTGCACTACATGGTTTAGTACGCGATCAATTTGGAAAGAAGATGTCTAAGAGTCGTGGAAACACAATTGACCCAATTGAATTTATGGATAAATACGGCGCCGATGCTCTGCGTTTCACATTGGCACGTGGAGCAAATCCAGGCAAAGACCAGGCACTTGCTGAAGATTGGGTTGGTGGATCTCGTAACTTTGCTACCAAGTTATGGAATGCAACGCGCTTTGCGATAATGAACGGCGCGACGATTAAAGGAGAACTTCCTGAAATCTCTTCACTTAATGGAATTGATAAGTGGATTCTTTCCAGACTCTCAGAAACAATTTCAGAAGTTGATGCACTCCTAGAGTCATATGAATTTGCCCGTGCGTGTGATCGGATTTATCACTTCGCTTGGGATGATCTTTGCGACTGGTATCTCGAATTATCAAAGGAAACTTTTGCATCAGGAGAATCTAAAAATACACAACGCGTCCTTGGTCACGTTCTAGATCAACTCTTAAAACTCATGCACCCATTTATGCCATTTATTACCGAAGAGCTTTGGACAACAGTCACTGGGGGAGAATCACTTGTCATCGCCGAGTGGCCACAAGCAAACTCATCTCATATCGATAAGAGCAGTGACAAAATTATTGCAAGCATTCAAGAAGTTATTACTGAAGTACGACGATTTAGAAATGATCAGGGAATAAAAACATCAGCCAAAATTCCTGGACGCTTTCTTGCGCCAGCAGAATTTGCTCCATATGAAAGTGCAATGCGCTTTGTCCTCAAACTTGAATCAGGAGATTTCATGCCAAGTGCGCAATTACAAATTGGGTCAGTTAAAGCCGAATTCGACCTTACTGGCGCCATTGATATTGCAGCCGAGCGTGCTCGTCTTACTAAAGATCTAGCGTCAGCTCAAAAAGATCTTGAAACAGCGAATGTAAAACTTAATAATCAAGGGTTTATGGCTAAAGCACCTGCTGAAGTTGTAGTAGAAATTAATGAGCGCTTAGCTAAAACGAGCGCTGATATAGAACGCATTACTTCACAACTGAATTCATTGCCGGCTAAATAATTAATGAGTGCAGACGATAAAGCCCGGATAGATGCAATCGAGCAAGCGCTCCTTGCACGGTGGCCAGAAACTCGAATTTCACCCACCCTTGATCGAATCACGGCACTCACCGACATGCTTGCTTCGCCACAACTGACGTATCCAACGATTCATGTGGGTGGAACAAATGGAAAAACCACAACATCTCGCATGATTGATTCACTCTTATTTGAAATGGGATTACGAACCGGACGCTTCACAAGTCCGCATCTAGAGAGCTATCTAGAAAGAATTTCTATTAATGGTTCATCAATTGATCCCCAAGCAGCGATTTTCGCCTATAACGATGTTGCGCCATACCTTGAATTAATGGATTCAAAATTTGAAAATCCAATCTCATTTTTCGAAGCCATTACCGCAATGGCTTTTGTCGCCTTTGCTGAACACCCGGTTGATATCGCAATTATTGAAGTGGGTATGGGCGGTCAATGGGATGCAACCAATGTAATTGACGCTGATGTATCAGTGATGATGCCGATTGGTTTAGATCACATGGAATACCTCGGAAATACATTAACTGACATTGCACAAACCAAAGCGGGAATAATCAAAGCCGGCGGATTTATTGTCATGGCAGAACAAAAGCCTGAAGCAGCAAAAGAGTTATTGCGAAAGGCCGCGGAAGTAGAAGCTGACATCGCCCGCGAAGGAATTGAATACTCACTGGATGCGCGTGCCATTGCAGTTGGTGGCCAGATGATTTCGATCAACGGTTTGAATGAAAAGTATGATGAAATATTCTTACCGCTACATGGACGCCACCAAGCAACGAATGCCACATCAGCCTTAGTTGCAGTCGAAGCATTCTTTGGAGATCAAGCGCTTGATTCAGATGCTGTTCGAGCCGGATTTGCCCACGTGAAATCACCAGGGCGATGCGAAGTTATTAATCGCGAACCAACAATCATTTTAGATGCGGCGCACAACCCACATGGCGCTCAAGCACTAGCCCAAACTCTGGCTTCCGAATTTACCTTTGATGACACCATCGGCGTTGTGGGCATTTTTGGCGATAAAGATGCGCATGGAATTCTTGAATCTCTCGAGCCAGTTCTTAACTCAATAATTGTGACCGCCAGTTCATCATCTCGAGCAATGCCAGTCAAGGATTTAGAAGACCTCGCGACAAAGATTTTCGGAGCCGACAGGGTCTTTTGCAACGATAATTTAGAAGGTGCCTTGAAGCGAGCAATTGAGGATGCCAAACGTCCGCTCAGTGATGACAGCGTTGGAGTTGTAGTGACTGGTTCCGTGGTCACAGTGGGTGAAGCACGTTCGATTCTACGTAGATTATTTGCAAAAGAAGATTAGGATTTAACTATGCGTATGTTGGCTTCTTCAGTTCTTGTAATGGAATCTTTCGTCATGGGTTTTGCATTATTACTTGCCATGAAAGATCACTCTTCACCAGCGCTAATAATTGGCGGAGTTATTGCAATTTTATGTTTACTTGCCCCAGGTTTGTTGAAGAAAAAAGCGGGCTGGATTCTTGGTTGGATTTTGCAAGTAGCTCTTCTAGCCTACGGTTTCGTCGTCACTTCAATGTTTCTAGTGGGGGCTATTTTCTTGGGGTTATGGATTGCCGCTATTGGAGTGGGTAAAAAGGGCGAAGCAGCCCGCGCAGCCCTGCTGGCTGCAAGTCCTCCAAATGCCTAATAGACTACGCGTGTGAGTTCTGAAAAAACCCTTATCCTAATCAAGCCAGATGGCGTACGTCGTGGTCTTGTCGGAGAAGTTATTTCTAGAGTTGAAGAAAAAGGTTATTCAATTACCGCCCTTCGCATGTTAAGTGCAGATCGTGGATTACTTGAAAAGCATTATGCAGAGCACAATGGAAAACCGTTTTACGAAGCGCTTTTAGAGTTCATGACTTCAGGTCCAATCGTTGCGATGATTGCCGAAGGAAATCGCGTGATCGAAGGATTCCGTTCACTCGCTGGTGCAACTGATCCAACAGTTGCAGCACCAGGAACTATTCGTGGAGATCTAGCACGCGATCAAGGAACCAAAGTAGTACAGAACATTGTTCACGGATCTGATTCACCTGAATCAGCAGCACGTGAAATAGCTATTTTCTTTGAAGGGAAATAAATGGCAAATAGAATGTCATTCATCGGCCGCGACATGGCCGTGGATTTAGGAACTGCTAACACGTTGGTATATGTGCGCGGTCGTGGCATTGTTCTCAACGAGCCAAGTGTTGTTGCCGTGAATCAAGATACTGGTGGAATTTTGGCTGTGGGTCTTGAAGCTAAGAAAATGATTGGTCGAACCCCAGGCAATATCGTTGCGATTCGTCCTCTCAAAGATGGTGTCATCGCAGATTTCGATACAACAGAGCGCATGTTGCGATACTTCATTCAAAAAGTTCACCGTCGTCGTTTTTTAGCAAAGCCTCGCATCGTTGTGTGTGTTCCTTCAGGTATTACAGGTGTAGAACAGCGCGCAGTTAAAGATGCTGGTTATGCAGCAGGTGCACGCAAGGTGTACATCATTGAAGAACCAATGGCAGCAGCAATCGGTGCAGGACTTCCAATTCACGAACCAACCGGAAACATGGTCGTAGACATTGGCGGCGGCACAACAGAAGTTGCTGTTATTTCACTCGGCGGAATTGTTACCTCACTTTCAATTCGTGTAGGTGGTGACGAGCTAGATCAATCAATTATTAACTGGGTTAAGCGCGAATTCTCACTTCTACTCGGTGAGCGCACAGCAGAGGAAATCAAGATGGCGATTGGTTCTGCTTATCCGCTTCCAGGAGAAAATGATGCTGAAATTCGCGGTCGCGATCTTGCAACTGGTCTTCCAAAGACAATCGTTGTATCTGCTGCCGAAATTCGCAAAGCCCTAGAAGAACCAGTCAATGCCATTATTAACGCAGTCAAGAGCACCCTAGATAAGACCCCACCGGAGCTTGCAAGTGATCTTATGGATCGCGGAATTGTACTTACCGGTGGTGGGGCACTTCTTAAGGGACTCGATGAACGACTACGTAAAGAAACTGGAATGCCAATTCACGTTGCAGAGCGTCCGCTTGATGCAGTCGTAGAAGGCTCTGGAAAATGTATTGAAGAGTTCGAAGCCCTTGAAAAGGTTTTGATCTCTGAGCCTCGTCGATAGGTAACTAGCGCAATGCGTAATGGCGGCGAAGGACGCGCTCGCCTTCTACTCATCATACTTATCGTTACATCTTTATTTTTAATTACTTTAGATCTTCGTGGTGTCAAAATATTAGATGGAATACGAAGCAGCACTCAAAATATTTTGGCACCATTTCAAAAGACAGGCTCGACACTCTTTTTACCATTTCGCAACTTCGTTGGCGATGTAACTCAGCTAGGCAGAACTAGAGATCAAATCGAAAAGCTAAAAGCGGATAATGCAAAGCTTCGCTCAAAGCTGTTGTTGCGCAAGAATGCGGATGGAGAACTTTCTCAACTTAAATCAGTTCTTGATCTTGCTGGCCGTGCCGGATATGAAGTCGTTGCTGCAAGAGTAATTTCACAAGGTGCTAGCACAAGTTTTTCTCAGAGTATTACAATTGATGTTGGAACTTCTTCTGGCGTACGAAAAAACATGACGGTTCTTTCGGGAGATGGTTTGGTTGGAGTTGTAAAAGAGTCGTATGCACATTCAGCCTTGGTCATGTTGGCTACGGATCCAGAGTTCAAAGTAGGTGTCAGAATTGCGGGATCGCAACAAATTGGAATTCTTTCAGGTGGTGGCTCCAAGCGTGCTTCATTACAGCTCCTAGATAATCAAAATATTTTAAAAGTCGGAGCCATTTTGCTTGCACGGGGAAGTACCTATAACCGACCATTCGTGCCAGGAGTCCCAGTTGGAATCGTTAGTGCAGTGGATAACAGCGCTGGATCAATTGCACAGAGTGCGACAGTTATGTTGTATGCCAAATTTTCTGCCTTAGGTGTTTTAAGTGTTGTGTTAAGAGCTGGAAAAAATAACCCTGGCGATTCCTTAGTTCCTGTCGCACCGCAACCGATTCCTGTTCCAACGGTCACAATTTATGCAACACCTTCCCCGAGCACCCCTACCGCGAACGCGAAGTAGTTTCTAAATGCCTTTGCGACAATTCTCTATCTCATCCTTAATTTTTATTCTTGTATTTTTAATTCAAGAAAGCGTAATAAATCAGCTTCATTTACCTGGCAGCGGTTTCTCATTGCCGCTTCTCATTGCTCTTACATGGGCAGTTCTAAGCACTCCAACCGTTGGAGCACTTACTGGATTTATTTCTGGTTTCTTCATGGATCTATCACAGAGTTCAAGTGGGCCAATGGGTCATTGGACATTGATTATGATTCTTGCCTGTTATACCGTTGCATTCTTAGGTTCTGGCAACGATAACGTACGTGGAAATCCAGTGACAAACATATTCCTCGTATCTATCGCATCTGTTCTGACACTTTTAGCATTTGTTATTGCTGGTTTGTTACTTGGAATATCAGCCGGAAGTTTTTATAGAATACTAATAACAATTCTCAGTAATGGTATTTGGGCACTGTTGGTAACTCCGCTTATTATGCCCATAATTACCAAATTGTATCGCGTGGTCCTCCGAGATCGGGCACACACATGAATCAACAGGTGCGCTTAAGTTTGTTAGTTGTTCAGATATTCGTTCTGACATTAATGCTTGCCCTGCTGGGTCGACTCTTTTATTTACAGGTTGTAGCAGCTCCTAAGTACAAGGATGCAGCGTTGAGCATTCAAAGTCGAGATGTTATAAATCCTGCGATACGTGGATTAATCGTGGATTCATCTGGTGTTCCATTGGCACTTAACCGAGTCGGCCTTGCAATAACAGTTGATCGAATTTTATTAGATAAACAGAGCGATAAAGGTGTCAGCGTGCTTGCAAGCGTTTCCACACTTCTAGGATTGTCTTATACAGATGTATTTCGTGCGACGCGTTTGTGTGGAGAATTACCAAAAAATGATAAAGCTGGTTGCTGGACTGGATCTAGATACCAACCAATTCCGATTACAAAGGAAGCGGATCCAGAAATCGCACTGCAAATTGTTGAACGAACGAATCAATACCCAGGTGTTGGTGCAACTCCAGTAGCGATCCGAAATTATCCAAGTTACGCCGGCGTGAATGCTGCTCACGAATTAGGTTATATCGGACCAGTTACGGAAGAAGATTTGTCTGGGAAAAATGGCCGCTCGTATTATCGAAGTGAAACAATTGGTAAAACTGGACTTGAATATCAATATGACTCATATTTGCGTGGAACTCCAGGCATACGAACTGTCATTGTTGACCGCAAAGAATCCATCACTCGTGAAAGTCAGAACACCCCTCCAATTGGTGGCAATCACTTAGTAACTAGTTTGGATATTCGCTTGCAATCTGGTGTTGAAGATGCACTTTCAGATGCTGTACGCCGTGCACGTGCCAGCGGATATCCTGCTGATTCTGGCGCAGCAATTGTGATGGATGTGCGTAACGGACAAATCTTAGCCATGGCTTCATATCCAACATATGATCCAAATGCCTGGGAAAAAGGGTTATCTGTATCAGATGCACGAGATCTCTTTAGCGAAAAAAATGGCGTACCTGCTCTGTCTAGACCATTACAAGGTTTGTTTGCACCAGCGTCAACATTTAAATCAGTTTCAGTTTTTGCGGCTGCAAATGCTGGCTATAACCTGAATGGCATTTATAACTGTCCTTCAGAAACTCAAATTGGTAATCGTGCTTTCCGAAACTTTGATAGCAAGGCACTGGGACGTATTAGCTTGAAAAAAGGAATCGCAGTTTCATGTGACACATTGTGGTATCAAATTGCATATGATGAGTGGGTTCGAGATGGTGGTTTAAAGCCTAAAGCAACGCCGAATGATTATTTCTTTAAAGCTGCTCAAGGATTTCAAGTTAACAAAAAAACTGAAATTGATTTGCCATCAGAACTTGCTGGACGACTTGCAGATCGTCAATGGCGTAAAGATTGGTATGGAGAGAATAAAGACTTCTACTGTAATTACAAGGATCGTGCTCAAAAAAATCAGCTAACTCCCTTTCTCATCGAATTAGCACGAGAAAATTGCTTAGATGGTGACAAAATTCGCGCAGGAGATGCCGTGAACTTTTCCATTGGCCAAGGTGACACAGTTATTACGCCACTTAAATTAACTCAAATGTATGCGGCTATTGCAAATGGGGGAAAGATTTTGCGTCCGAGTGTGGGTAAAGCAATTGTTTCAACGGATGGAAAAGTGATTAAGAAAATTGGTGCCAAGCAACTCGGCACGTTGCCTGCAACCCAAGCAACTTTAAATTTCTTGCAGGATGCACTTCGAGAAGTTGTTACGGCGGGGACAGCTACGGGCGCATTTTCTGGATTCCCCATTGCAGTCAGTGGCAAAACCGGAACTGCTCAAGTCTTTGGTAAGAATGCAAATGGAACTTTAAAAGCAGATACATCTTGGTTTGCTTCTTATGCTCCCTCACAAAACCCACGATATGCAGTTGTCATGATGGTCAGCCAAGGTGGTTTTGGAGCATCTGTTAGTGGTGTTGGAGTTCGCAAAATTTATGAAACTTTATTTGGTGTCATCGGATCAAAAGTTGATCCTGCGAAGGCTATATTCCCAAATGGAAAACAACCAGTTAATATTCCGAAGATTTCCCCTGCGACGAAAGTGAAGGTGACAAATTGAGTTCACTCTCCTCTCGTAGTATTTATCGTCGCAGATCGCGTGAATCCATATTTGCCGGTTTTGATCCAATCCTGACTGGCGCAGTCGCTGCCCTGCTTGTCATAGGCACATTGCTTGTATATGCCGCGACGCGAGATTGGTATGCGGCAAATAATTTAGATCCTGAGTATTACCTCAATCGCCACATAATTAATATTTTAATCGGCATTTTGCTTGCATGGGGTACGACAATTATTGATTATCGATTGCTCCGTGCATACACACCAATTGTTTGGGGACTAGGAGTACTTGGATTAATAATTGTTTTAATTCCGGGTCTTGGAGATGAAATCAATGGCGCTACAGCATGGATAGCCCTGCCAGGTGGATTTCAAATTCAACCTGCAGAATTAGCGAAAATTTCCATTATCGTTGGAATGTCTATGATTCTTTCCGAGCGTTCACATGACAGTGACCAAGTGAGTACGCGAGATGTTTTACAGGCACTGGTTGTGGCAGGAATTCCAGTTTTTTTAATTTTATTTCAGCCTGATATGGGAACTGTTTTTATCATTAGCGCAGCTGTTGTAACAATTATTGCAATATCTGGTGCATCTTCTCGCTGGGTGGTTGCCTTGCTTCTAATCGCAGTGCTGGGTGCATTTGGTGCAACTAAAGCTGGAATTATTAATTCATATCAAGTAAACCGTTTACAATCGTTCGTAAATCCCAATGCCGATACACAAGGAACTGGTTACCAATTACGTCAAGCGCGTATCACAGTTGGATCCGGCGGTTTATTAGGAACTGGATTATTTAATGGGCCTCAAACAAATGGTCGCTTTGTTCCTGAACAACAAACTGACTTTATTTTCACGGTAGCGGGTGAAGAACTTGGTTTTCTTGGTAGCGCAGGAATAGTGCTTCTGTACTTGATTATTTTGATGAGAGCTTTTGCGATTGCTCGAAGAACGGATGACCCCTATGGAAGGCTCGTTGCCACAGGCGTAACGGCGTGGTTTGCATTTCAAATATTTGAAAATATTGGAATGACACTTGGATTAATGCCCATGACCGGAGTTCCTCTACCCTTTCTTTCTTATGGCGGTTCAAGCATGTTTGCAACGCTGATCGGTTTTGGTTTATTGCAAAATGTGCATGCACGTCACCGCTGATAGACATCTGATCACGCTCAATTTGTGCCTTACTTGGGATTAAACCCAACATCTGCCATACTTAGCCCACAGTTCAGCGCGGCTCGCGAGCACTTCGCGGTACACGCCAAGCGCGAACTCACAGAAGATTTGCTTGATGAGTTAGTTCTTTTCGAAGTTCGAAACACTTCAAGCCAGAGCGCGTTTAATTAAACGCATAGAGGATTTGGTGCCATGGCTATTGAGCCAAAGTCGCCGCGCAAGCGTGCGGCTAAGAAAGTTAGTTTGAAGAAATCTGATGCATCCGAAAACACTGACGCAACAGAAACCAAGAGTACGACAAAGAAAAAGTCCGCCTCCATTCCAGTTCCGATGTTTCAATCTGCGCCAGTTGCAGAAAAAGCCGCACGCCCGGCAAAGAAAGCAGCTCCTGAGGTCATCGCAGATGAAACAGGAGATGATGACTCACGCGCAGGTAGAAATCGCCGTCGCCGTCGCGGGGGACGTGGTCGCAGAAAAGGTGGCGCCGATTCTGCTGAAACACAGAATGAGAATTCAGCCACACAAGAAGAAGATTCTGAAGAAGCAAGCACGCATCGCCGTCGCCGACGCCGTCGGGCTGCAGGCGATGGTGTTGTTGCCGGTGAAAGCGTTGAAGAAGATGGCGTAAAAACTGTTGTTAAGGTGCGAGAAGTACGTGAGCGCACACCACGCGTAGAAGCGCGTCGCGTCCGCCGTGATCGAGCAGAACGCCCAGAGCGTCGTGAGTATCGCGAACCGTATCGTCGTCGCGGCACAATCATTACAGAATCCGAATTTTTAGCACGCCGCGAAAATGTTGATCGCGAAATGGTTGTTCGCCAGATTGATGACCGTATTCAAATTGCTGTTATCGAAGACAAAGTGATGGTTGAGCACTATGTCAACCGAAATAGCAATGTTTCTTACGTCGGAAACGTCTATCTCGGTCGAGTGCAAAACGTATTACCTTCGATGGAAGCTGCTTTCGTAGATATTGGCAAGGGTAGAAATGCAGTGTTGTACGCAGGTGAAGTCAATTGGGATGCAGCAGGCATTTCTGAATCTGAACCGCGCAAAATTGAAATGGTTTTAAAAACCGGCCAACCAGTTCTTGTACAAGTAACCAAAGACCCAATCGGACAAAAGGGTGCGCGTCTTACTAGCCAAATTTCTCTTCCTGGTCGCTATGTTGTCTATGTTCCTGGCGGAGGAATGAGCGGTATTAGTCGTAGCCTTCCTGAACAAGAACGCACACGTTTGAAAGCAATCCTAAAAGATTTAATTCCTGAAGGTGCTGGAGTCATTGTTCGTACAGCAGCAGAGGGTGCCTCAGAAGAAGAAATTACAAATGACGTGGCACGGTTGAAATCTCAATGGGAAGACATTTATGCCAAATCTGAGAACCCAAACTTTCATGCTCCCGCTGCTCTGTACTCTGAACCCGATCTAGCAGTACGTGTTATACGCGATATCTTTAATGAAGATTTCCGCAAGCTCACAGTTCAAGGAAGTCAGGCGTATGAGGAGATTAATAATTACCTTGGTTTTATTGCACCTGAATTGGTTTCTAAACTAGAAAAATACACAGGAACCGATGACTTGTTTGCCGAATACCGCGTGGAAGAACAGTTGGCTAAGGCATTTGATCGCAAGGTCTATCTACCTTCAGGCGGTTCCCTCGTTATCGATCGAACTGAAGCGATGATTGTTATTGACGTGAACACCGGTAAATTCATCGGTAAGGGTGGAAATCTAGAGGAAACAGTTACGAAAAATAACTTAGAAGCAGCAGAAGAAATTGCTCGCCAGCTTCGCCTCCGTGACTTAGGTGGAATTGTTGTTATTGACTTCATCGACATGATTCTTGAATCAAATCGTGAAGCAGTTCTACGTAGATTAGTTGAATGCTTAGGTCGTGATAGAACCAAGCACCAAGTTGCAGAAGTAACATCACTCGGTCTCGTCCAGATGACTCGCAAGCGTGTTGGTCAAGGACTTATAGAAGCGTTCTCTACAACATGTGATTCATGCTCTGGTCGTGGAATTCATATTCATACAGAACCTGTGAAGATGAAGGCTCCTATGCCACAAGTTAATTCACAATCTGCAATTCATGAAGATGTCGAAGAAGAAGGCGCAACAGGACATGAATTCATAGAAGTTCAAAATGATGATTCAATAAATGTGCCAGAAGTGAAGAAGGGCTTAAAAGTGGGCGGCCGTAAACGCCGTCGCGCTGTGAGTTCTGGAGTAATCACTCCCGGCTCAGCAGAATGAGCATAAATCCCGACTCAGTTTGACCCATGGGCACGGTTCTCCGTACCCTTAGCGCCTGCCGGAATTACACATTGTGTGAATCGGGCCTTATGAAGTGGAGTAGTTACGTGTACGCAATCGTGAAAGCTGGCGGACGCCAGGAGAAAGTCACTGTTGGAGAGACCATTGTTATCGATCACATCGATAGCAAGAGTGGTGCATCAGTTTCATTTCCTGCTGTTCTAGTTGTCGATGGCGCAACTGTTACTTCAGATCCAAAGGCACTCTCAGCTGTCAAAGTAACTGGAGAAGTTATTGATGACATAAAGGGTCCAAAGATTGATATTTTGCGTTACAAGAACAAGACCGGTTACCGCCGTCGTCAAGGTTTTCGTGCGCAACATACTCGCGTAAAAATTACAGCAATTAGTATCTAACGGAATCGTATATAGGAGTTGAGCAATGGCAAGTAAAAAGGGTGTCTCCTCGACACGAAACGGTCGCGATTCAAATGCGCAGTACCTCGGTATTAAGCGCTTCGGTGGTCAGGTTGTTAATAGTGGCGAAATTCTTGTTCGCCAACGCGGAACAAAGTTTCACCCAGGTGCAAACGTTGGTCGCGGCAAAGATGACACACTCTTCGCTCTAGCAGCAGGAGCAGTTGAATTCGGTCGCGCTCGTGGTCGCAACGTAGTAAATGTGGTTCCGGAAGCCTAATTTTCGGTTCTTACGAAAGAGCGAGCCGCGTTCAAGTGCGGCTCGCTTTTTTATTTCATAAGGAAACAAAGAACGAATAGCAGAGAGGTAAACGCAGATGACAACATTTGTTGATCGCGTAACTCTCTATGCCACAGCAGGAAAAGGTGGCGATGGATGCGTCTCTGTTAAACGTGAAAAATTCAAACCACTTGGCGGTCCAGATGGTGGAAATGGTGGACGTGGTGGAGATGTAATTTTAGTTGTAGATCCAAATGTCACAACACTGTTGGATTTTCATCATTCACCGCATCGTAAAGCTACATCTGGTCATCAAGGTTACGGTGATCGCAAAGATGGAGTATTCGGTGAAGATTTAATTCTTGGAGTCCCAAATGGCACGGTCATTTTTGATAGTCACGGCGTACTACTTGCTGACCTTGTAGGTATCGGTACAACCTTTATTGCTGCCCAAGGTGGCCATGGTGGTTTGGGAAATTTAGCTCTTTCATCATCAAAGCGCAGAGCACCTGGCTTTGCTTTACTGGGTGAGCCAGGTGAAGAGCGAACGCTACTTCTCGAACTTAAATCTGTTGCTGACATTGCATTAGTTGGTTTTCCAAGTGCTGGAAAATCATCGCTGATCGCAGCCATTTCTGCTGCACGTCCAAAGATTGCTGATTACCCATTTACAACTCTCGTACCAAATCTTGGCGTTGTCCAAGCCGGTGATACACGTTTTACTGTTGCAGATGTGCCAGGACTTATTCCTGGTGCAAGCCAAGGAAAAGGTTTAGGACTCGAATTTCTACGTCACGTAGAACGATGCGTTGCGCTGGTTCACGTATTAGATTGTGGAACTCTAGAAACAGATCGCAACCCAATTATTGATCTAGAAGTTATCGAAAATGAATTAGCAATTTATGGTGGGCTAGAAGATAGAACACGCATTGTTGCATTAAACAAAATTGATTTACCTGATGGAAAAGCGATGTCAGATATGGTTGCACAGACACTTCGCGATAAAGGTTATGACGTTTACCCAGTATCTGCTGCCTCACGCGAAGGACTAACAGAGCTGACCTATGCAATGGCTCGCTTGATTCAAAAGGCTCGACTCGAAGCAAAAACAGAAGAACGTACGCGAATCATTTTGCGTCCAATTCCAGTAGATGATTCAGGATTTAGCGTTAAAGCTAATGCTGATGGTTCCTTTACCGTGCGCGGAAACAAAGTTGTTCGCTGGGTTCGCCAAACTAACTTTAAGAACGCCGAAGCCATTGGAT
>JBEENC010000004.1:0-20349 GCA_041192285.1 Actinomycetota bacterium | reverse complement strand
ACACAATTGCACTCAATGCACTTGTTACTAGAGCAAAGAGTAAGGGCGAGCTTCTCGCTCACCTTAAAAAGCGCGGCGTAGAAGATGATGTTGCTCAAGCAACTATCTTTAAATTAACCGAATCAGGATTGCTCAATGATCAGGATTTTGCTCAGCAATGGACCGACTCTCGCACTCGGTCAAAGAAATTATCTAAGCGAACTATTGCCGGGGAGCTGCGCCAGCGAGGTGTTGATCAAGAGAGTATTGATCTAGCACTTGAAAGCATTACAGATGAGAGCGAATATCGAATGGCCTTTGAACTCGGCATGCGCAAACTCTCTACGATGTCGCGGCAAGAATCAGATGTTCAGATACGACGAATCGAATCCCTTCTGGCACGCAAAGGTTTTGGTTATTCAACAATTTCTCGTGTAATGCGAGAGTTAGATTTACTTAATTAACTCTTTTTAACTAATTCTTTTTTGCAAGGTACTCAGTTAAACGAGCAGCCGTTGCAACCACGGCTGCTGCATGAACTCGTCCTGGTTGACGTCCAAGACGCTCTATGGGGCCACTAATACTCACGGCTGCAATAACTTTTCCATTAGGTCCACGCACTGGCGCAGATACCGATGTCACACCTGCTTCGCGTTCTCCAACAGATTGCGCCCATCCACGACGACGATCTGCGGCTAACTGTGCTGCAGTGAAACGAGCGTTGGTAAGTCCACGATGAATTTTTTCTGAGTCTTCCCACGCTAATAAAATTTGCGCTGCCGATCCTGCTTGCATCGTAAGGGCTGAACCAACTGGCACGCTATCTCGCAGACCTGATAAACGCTCTGCAACTGCAACACAGATTCGCACATCTCCTTGGCGTCGATAGAGTTGGGCGCTCTCACCAGTTGCATCGCGAAGTGCTGCCAAGGCAGGAGCGGCAACTGCAATCAATCGATCTTCACCGGCGGCACTTGCTAATTCACCAGAGCGTTTACCTAAAACAAATCTTCCTGTTAAATCGCGAGAAACTAATCTGTGGTGTTCAAGGGCCACTGCTAAACGGTGAGCTGTAGGCCGTGCGATACCTGTTGCTGAAACAAGTTCGGCTAAAGAGTGTGGACCTGACTCAAGTGTGCCTAAAATAGCCACGGCTTTATCTAATACGCCGACTCCGCTATTATCTCTATCCACGATACGATATTAGCATCTCATTAAATGAGATGTCTACAAGGAGTGATGGATGTCTAAGACGTTAGCGCAGAAGATTTGGGATGAACATATTGTTCGTCGCGCCGATGGCGAACCAGATCTTTTGTATATCGATCTTCATCTCATCCATGAAGTAACGAGTCCTCAAGCATTTGATGGATTGCGTTTAAATAAGCGCAGCGTACGCAGAGCCGATTTAACAATTGCCACTGAAGATCACAATGTTCCTACGCTCAATATCGATAAGCCAATTGCGGATCCAGTCTCCAAATTACAAGTTGATACCTTGCGCGCAAATTGCAAAGAGTTCGGTGTTCGTATTCACTCATTAGGAGATGCTGAGCAAGGCATCGTCCACGTTGTAGGCCCACAACTGGGACTGACTCAACCAGGAATGACAATTGTCTGCGGTGATTCGCACACCTCAACGCATGGTGCTTTTGGCGCTCTTGCATTCGGAATTGGTACAAGCGAAGTAGAACACGTTTTAGCAACACAGACTCTTCCATTGATCCGTCCTAAGACAATGGCTATCAATGTCGAAGGAACTCTTAAGCCTGGCGTTACTTCCAAAGATATTATTTTGGCGATTATTGCAAAAATTGGCACAGGTGGCGGCCAAGGTTATGTTTTGGAATATCGCGGCTCTGCAATTCGCGCACTCTCAATGGAAGCTCGCATGACAGTGTGCAATATGTCCATTGAAGCAGGCGCTCGTGCAGGTTTGATTGCACCTGATGAAACAACATTTGAATACATAAAAGGCAAGCCACATGCTCCAAAGGATTTTGGTGCCGCCATTAAATACTGGAGCACTCTACATAGTGATTCAGATGCAAAATTTGATGTTGAAATTGAATTGGATGCTAATGAACTAGAACCATTTGTTACATGGGGCACCAACCCAGGTCAAGGTTTACCACTAAATTCATCTGTCCCAAATCCTGCAGATATTACGGACGCGGAAGAACGTGGAGCAGCCGAAAGAGCGCTGGCCTACATGGGCCTTACTGCTGGCACACCACTGAAGAAAATAGCTATAGATACTGTTTTCTTAGGCTCTTGCACCAATGGAAGAATTGAAGATCTTCGCTCGGCGGCAGAAATTCTCAAAGGTAAAAAGATTTCTTCTTCCCTTCGGATGCTCGTTGTTCCAGGGTCTGCGCGAGTTCGTTTACAAGCTGAATCTGAAGGTTTGGATAAGGTATTTATCGATGCCGGAGCTGAATGGCGAAATGCTGGTTGTTCAATGTGTTTAGGCATGAACCCTGATCAACTAGCAGTTGGTGAACGAAGTGCCTCGACATCAAATCGAAATTTCGAAGGTCGCCAAGGTAAGGGTGGACGCACTCACCTAGTTAGCCCGCTCGTTGCTGCAGCAACTGCGCTACGCGGAACTCTTTCATCGCCAGCGGATTTGTAAGGAACATACAGAATGCAAAAATTTATTAAGCACACTGGTACCGGCGTCCCTCTTCGTCGAAGCAATGTAGATACCGACCAAATCATTCCGGCCGTATATCTCAAGCGCGTTACTCGCAGCGGCTTTGAAGATGGCCTCTTTGCCGCATGGCGCAATGATCCTGACTTCGTGTTAAACCAGGAAGCATTTAAAGAGGGCACAGTTCTCGTTGCAGGCGCAGATTTTGGTACGGGATCATCGCGGGAACACGCTGTATGGGCGCTGCAAAATTACGGCTTTAAAGTGGTTATTTCATCTAGGTTTGCCGATATTTTTCGGGGTAACTCACTTAAAGGTGGTTTGCTGACCATTATCGTTTCTCAAGAAGATGTAGAAGCGCTCTGGAGTGCTATTGAAAGCACGCCAGATACTGCGATCACAGTTGATTTAGAAACCCGCACCCTTTCTTATAACTCAACTCTTTTAGAGTTTGCAATCGATGATTACACCCGTTGGCGCCTCATGGAGGGCTTGGATGACATCGGTCTAACCCTTAAACAAACTGATTCCATCGACACATTTGAAAAAACTCGCGCTGATTACAAACCGAAAACCATTCCAGTACTTAAATAAAGCAATAAAAAGAGGGCTTTTACGCTTATTTTTAATACGGGTGAGTACATTAATAAAAACTCTCAACTAAAACTTTAGAGATTTCTACGCATAAATATTGAATTTTTTTAATGATTTAGCCACAATAAAAAAGCGCGACACGCCTCATGACGTATTGGACTCACCCCTTTCGGCGAGTAAAGTCTTATACGCGTTAAGCAATTGCTTAACTTTTATGCGTAAAACTAAGGGGATTTTGATGAATAAGGCCCAATTCATTGCCGCGTTGGCCCCACACTTCAACGACAGCAAGAAGGATGCAGCTCACGCTGTAGATGTTGTTTTTGACACAATCGTTCGTGCAATGTCACGTGGCGAAGATGTCATGATCAATGATTTTGGAAAGTTTAAGAAAGTAGATCGCAAGGCTCGCATGGGACGTAACCCGTTCACTGGCGAAACAATCAAGATCAAGGCTTCAAAGAAAGCACGCTTCCTTCCTGCAAAGGGACTTAAGGAAGTTATTGCTGGCGATCGTAAACTTGGACCAGCTCCAAAGATCGAGCCAAAGGCAGTTGCCAAAGCTGCTCCAAAGAAGGCTGCTAAGAAGAGCGCAAAGAAAGCAGCTCCAAAGAAGGCTGCTAAGAAGAGTGCAAAGCGCGTCGTTAAGAAGAGCGCTAAGAAGGCTAAAAAGCGTAAGTAATTAGCTTTTCATCAAAAGCGCGGGCTCACCATGACGGTGGTCCCGCGCTTTTGCTATTAGATTAGCGCCTATGGAAAGTGCGCAGATTATTTACGCCCCACCTACTGGTAAACCACTTGGGACTAATCCAACCTTTAATTTCTGCGCACGGGTTCTGATCCCGTTATTAAATGCCATCACTAAACGCACATGGCAGGGCGTTGAAAACATTCCACAATCAGGTCCTGCAATCGTAATTAGCAATCACCTTTCATATGCAGATGTACTTTTCTTTGCGCAATTCTTATTTCAAAATGGACGCGCTCCACGATTCATTGGTAAACGCTCAGTTTTTAATGTGCCAGTTATTGGCCGTGTTTTGTTAGGGGCAGGACAGATTCCAGTTGATAGAGAATCAACTCACGCCAGTAAAGCTCTAGATCATGCAGTTGCGGCTCTTAAGGCAGGCCACCTGATTGGAATTTATCCGGAAGGAACGTTGACTCGGGATGAAAATCTCTGGCCAATGATTGCAAAAACTGGAGCCGCGCGCCTTGCCCTTATTACCGAGTTACCAATAATTCCGGTGGCAGCGTGGGGAATTGGTGATGTGCTCGCGCCCTATAACAAAATTCCACGCATCTGGCCACGTTCAAAAATCACTCTTCGGGCCGGCAAGCCAATTGACATGTCGCCTTGGTATGGAAAGCAAGATGATCCGGCAGGACTTGCTGAAGCTACAAAGCACATCATGGGGGAACTAACAACTATGTTAGAAGATATACGTGACGAAAAAAGACCAGCTCATACTTTCGATCCGCATACTTCGGCTCTACCACGTACTGGAAATTTTAAGAAAAAGCGTGCATGAAAAAAGTTACTGTTTTAGGCGCTGGTGCTTGGGGGACAACCATGGCTCAAGTGCTCGTAGATTGCGGCAATGATGTGCTTATTTGGGGCCGCAATCCCGATGTTGTTGCAGAAATAAATATATCTCACACGAATAAAAAGTATTTGTATGAGCATGTTTTGCCGCAACAACTTAGGGCAACATCAGAGATCAACATTGCATTTGGACATTCATCAATCATCGTTTTGGCAATACCAGCGCAGACTTTAAGAGCGGCCCTTGTGGAGTGGAAGCCATTGATAAAACCCGATGCCCTTATCGTCAGCACTTTGAAGGGCATCGAACTCACCACAGATTTACGAATGACCGAAGTGATTATTGAAGTTTTAGGTATAGAAAATTACGCAATTATTACTGGACCGAATTTGGCAGATGAGTTAATTTTGAGACAACCCGCGGGCGCTGTTGCGGCTGCCCCAAAAGCTGATGTCGCATCGCGCGTTCAAGATTTATTTTCTACGCCGTATTACCGCGTGTACACATCAACGGATGTGGTTGGATGCGAATTAGCTGGTGCGATTAAAAGCATTATTGCTTTGGCTGTAGGAATGTCTATCGGCATGGGATTTGGAGAAAATACGCAAGCGATGTTAATTACTCGCGGACTTAATGAAGTTGCTCGAATTGGTGCGGCGCATGGAGCCGATCCACTCAGTGCAGCAGGTTTGGCGGGCATGGGCGACCTCGTTGCTAGTTGTGGATCGGCACTTTCGCGTAATAGAACCTTTGGTGAAGTTCTTGGTCGCACAGGTTCCATGAATGACGCGCGTACACATGTGGCAAAAACCGTAGAGGGCGTAGCCTCTTCCAGTGCGGTTATCGAAATAGCACACAGAGTGGGAGTTGAGGTGCCAGTCATTGAAGCTGTTGCGGATGTCGTTGCAGGAACAATTACTCCTTCACAAGCATTTGAGCGCCTGATGGCCATAACTACAAAAGCAGAAAACTTTATTCGATGAGCAAAAAAGTTATTGCAATCATCTTTGGTGGTCGCTCCAGCGAACATGAAATTTCCTGTGTTTCCGCCGGTGGAGTGTTAGCCGCTCTTGACCGAAGTAAATACGAACCAATACTTATTGGCATAACTCGAAGCGGTACATGGGTTCATGTGCCCGATGATTTCCCATTAGAAATTCGTGGGGGAGTATTACCTGAAGTTCCAACAGATGTCCCTGAAATTATTGCTGACATACATGGACTCAGTGTCAATAAAAAGCCATTAAATATTGATGTTATTTTTCCACTCTTGCATGGACCTTATGGCGAAGATGGAACAATCCAGGGATTCTGCGAAATGGCAAATATTGCCTACGTCGGAAGTGGAGTGCTTGCAAGCGCCGTTGCGATGGATAAATCATTTGCAAAACCAATTTTTGCATCCCATGGAATGAGCGTTGTTCCAGGTTTTGTTATTAAGAAAAGTGAGTGGAAATCACTGCGTGCCCAATTCGAAAAGAGTGCAGCGGAATTGGAATTTCCACTCTTTGTAAAACCGGCTCGTGGCGGTTCAAGTCGTGGAACAACCAAAGTTAAATCCGCACACGATTTTGCCGCTGCCATTGATCTAGCTCATACATTTGATTCCAAAGCTTTGGTTGAAAAGGCAATTCACGGTATCGAAGTCGAATGCGCGGTCCTTGAAATCAACGGGTCACCGCAGGCTTCAATAGTGGGATCTATCTCGATAGATCCAAAATTTGAGTTCTATGATTTTGAGGCAAAATATTTAGATGGTGCTACAAAAATTGAGTTGCCAGCCCTTATTCCAAGTGATGTTGCCGAAGAGATTAGAGCCAAAGCGATTCAAGCATTCAAAGCCTTGGGGTGTTCAGGATTAGCACGCGTAGATTTCTTCTATGCCACATCCGGTGAAGTATTTATCAACGAACTCAATACGATGCCAGGATTTACGCAGACTTCAGTATTTCCAAAAATGTGGGCGGCAACCGGTCAGAACTACGAAAGTATTATTGAAGAGCTAATAAAAACAGCGCAGCTAAGAACAAATGGTGTTCTAGAAAATTAATATGTAACTGGGCAAGTCAATGTACGTGTGATGCCAGGTACTGTTTGAACTTGTGACAAAATAACTCGACCAAAATCTTCCATGCTTGGCGCTTCGGCTCGCATAATTACATCGTAAGGACCTGTTACGCCTTCGGCCAATGTCACGCCAGGAATTGCCAAGATAGCTGCTGCAACACTGGAAGCTTTTCCTACTTCAGTTTGAATCAAAATGTATGCCTGAACTGACACGCTCGACTCCTTTTGCTCTTGAGGGGTCAACGTATCCCATCTGAACCCGATGCGGCAATGAGTATTCTTTAGGCATGAATTTCAATGAGGAGCAGGTAATTTCGGAGATCTCCTCAATCTTTTCGCATTCAACTAAAAGCAACCCGCAAGTAATAGTGGGTATCGGTGATGACGCAGCCGTTGTCGCAACGGATCATCACTCAGTAATTACAACGGATTTGGCTATTGAGGGCGTTCATTTCAAACGCGAATGGTCGAGTGCATACGAGATTGGTTGCAAAATAACTGTTGCAAATTTGGCAGATATTTATGCAATGGGAGCAGATCCTCGATATCTCGTCATCGCCTTAACGTTAACTGGCAAGGAAGAACTTTCCTGGATTAAGGAACTCGCACAAGGTATTGCAGATACCGCAGCCCAATCTGATTCTGTAGTTGTAGGTGGTGATTTATCCCGAGCTGAACAGATCATGATCTCGATGACTGCAATGGGAAATTCGCGTTTACACATCACTCGAAGTGGCGCCCGTGTGGGAGATTCGATCTATTTATCTGCGCTACCTGGTTTCTCGCGTGCAGGTTTTGAAATACTGACAAAAAATCTTCCAATTTCTTCTGCCTTTGCGCGAGCACTCTCTCAATTTAAATCCCCGGAACTCAACCCCACCCTTATGCGAAGTTTCAAGAGTGCGCACGCACTGTGCGATGTCAGCGACTCATTACTTGTTCAGGCAGAACAGATAAGTAGAGCATCATCGGTTGCATGTGAAATTGATACCAAGAAAATTGAAAGGTGCGATGGATTTGCAGACCTTGCAGCAGTTGCGCAAACAATCGGTTGTGATGTCTGGGATTTTGTACTGGGCGGTGGAGAAGATCATGTTCTCTTGGCAACGGGGGTAAATCTTCCAGGGATTTGCATTGGAAGAGTTATTGAAGGAAAGGGCGTAAAAGTTCTAGAAATGAAAAAAGCGCCAGATTCCTGGCGCCATTTCAATTAGGTTCAATTAATAACAAATTTAGCGAGTAACTTTTCCACCCTTCAGACATGAAGTACATACGTTCTGACGCTTAGGTGTTCCACCGACGAGGGTACGAACTCGTTGAATATTTGGATTCCAGCGACGACGAGTTTTCACTTGTGAGTGAGAAACATTATTGCCAAAGCTTGGACCCTTTTTACAGACGTCACATGTTGCAGCCATTGCCGAACTCCCTTGTACCGATTTTCTTACCGATTTACAGAGCGCAAGATTAGCGTGAGCCCGTACCTAGACGCCAATCCACGCTCATTTGGGTTCGACAGTGGAGAATGACGCCATGGCAACCCTAGAGAGCAAAGTGAGCAGTGTTCTAGGCGATCGCACGTCAAAAGTTCTTGAGAGCACATTCGGAATCAAATCCGTGGGCGATTTATTGCGTCACTATCCCAGAAGATATGCGATTCGCGGAGAATTAACAGATATTTCAACGTTACAAGAAGGCGATGAAGTAACAATTCTTGCCGAAGTATTTAGTGCAAGCAATCGAGCACTACACGGTCGAAAGGGAAGTATTTTTGAAGTAATTGTTACCGATGGCAAAGCAAAGCTATCACTTACCTTTTTTAATCAAGCGTGGAGAGAAAAAGATCTAAGAGTGGGCCGCCAAGGATTATTTGCTGGCAAAGTTGGTGTTTTTAAAGGTAAGCGCCAATTGGCTCATCCAGATTACGAATTGATCCCAGACGGAAATGATGTCGACAGCGCAGTCGATGAATTTGCGGGAAAGTTCTTAGCTGTTTATCCAGCGGCAGGAAAAATGCCATCTTGGAAAATTGCTCAATGCATAGATCTAGCAATTCAAGGTTTAGATGAAGTTCCAGATTTCTTGCCTGATAAAATTCGTGAAAAACATGGATATCCCACTCTGCATCAAGCACTAGTCCAGTTGCATAAGCCAGCTGATTTAGATCATGCTGACATGGCCCGTGAACGTTTAACTTTTGATGAAGCTTTCTTACTGCAATTAATTCTTGCTAAGCGAAAAGCGGCGCTGAAATCCTTGGATGCAATTGCTAGACCCGCTATCGCTGGTGGGTTACTGCACGCTTTTGATAAGACCTTGCCTTTTGAATTAACTGCAGGGCAGCACGAAGTAGCCGCAGAAATAGAGTCTGATTTGAGTCAATCACATCCGATGCACCGATTATTACAAGGTGAAGTGGGATCAGGTAAAACTGTGGTTGCGCTGCGCGCCATGCTCACCGTTATTGATAATGGTGGACAAGCTGCCATGTTAGCGCCGACAGAAGTATTAGCGGCTCAACATTTGCGCACAATTACTAAGTTATTAGGAGATTTAGCTCATGGTGGAATGTTGGGTGGAAGTGAAAAAGCGACACAAGTAACTCTTATAACTGGATCTCAGAGCGCGGCTGCTCGAAAAGATGCACTTGCATTGGCTGCAAGTGGTGCAGCGGGAATTGTGATTGGTACACACGCATTACTTGGAGAATCAATAGTTTTTAATGATCTTGGATTAATCGTTGTTGATGAACAACACAGGTTCGGCGTTGAGCAGAGAGATGCTCTCAAGAACAAAGCACACACACCAGCGCACTTATTAGTCATGACTGCAACACCGATTCCACGAACGGTTGCGATGACAGTCTTTGGGGATTTAGATGTTTCAACACTTCGAGAATTACCTTTAGGTCGCCAACCAATAACAACTCACGTAATTGCAGCTTTAGAAAAACCTGCGCACCTAGAACGCGCATGGCAAAGAATTGCTGAAGAAGTAGCCAAAGGTCACCAGGCATATGTAGTTGCTCCTCGTATTAGTGCTACAAATAATGAAGATGCCGATATGGATTTTCTATTCGGCACTGAATCACAAAGCATCGCTAGCGTAGAAGAGTTAGGCCCGATGCTTCATAGTGGGCCTTTTTCTGGTTTACGTGTAGCTCCATTACATGGTCGACTCGCAAACGAAGTAAAAGATTTAACAATGTCAGCATTTTCTTCAGGTGAAATTGATGTACTTATTTCAACTACCGTTATTGAGGTGGGTGTGGACGTTGCAAACGCCACTGTGATGGTAATCATGGACGCTGATCGTTTTGGAGTTTCTCAATTACATCAATTGCGTGGCCGCATTGGTCGTGGAACTTCTCCGGGCTTGTGTTTGCTGGTTACTAACTCAATGCCAGAAACACCAGCCAGAGTTCGGCTAGAAGCCGTTGCTGCAACTTTAGATGGTTTTGAGTTATCCAAAATTGATCTTGAACAACGTCGTGAAGGTGATGTTCTAGGTGCTAATCAATCAGGCACTCGCTCGCATCTGCGCTTATTAAGAGTTTTACGTGATGAAGCCCTTATTGAAAGTGCTCGCGACAGTGCTGAAAAACTAATCCACGAGGATCAAGAGCTCGCGGGATATAAATCTCTCAATGATGAATTAAAGTTACTCGAAACTGATTCAGCAACAGATTTTATAGATAAGGGTTGATGGCATGAGAATCATCGCGGGTGTTGCAAAAGGACGATCTTTATCTAGCGTTGCTGGTGCTACCAGACCGACATCAGATCGCGCACGAGAGGCTATTTTTTCAACACTGACTTCTGAGTTTGGTGATTTTTTAGGATTACAAATTTTAGATTTATTTTCAGGCTCTGGCGCCATGGCGCTAGAAGCGCTTTCTCGAGGTGCATCTCTCGTCCATTGCGTAGAAAAAGATGACGCAGCCGCAAAGACAATTTCGACAAATAACGCTTTAGTGCAGAAGGCTCAACCCATTGGAGTTTTCCATTTACTTCACATGTCGGCACAAAAATTTGTTGATACACCTGCTCAAAATCAATATCACTTTGTATACATCGACCCGCCCTATGATTTTGCGGATACAGAGTTAGTTCAGGTTTTAGAAAAATTACTAGAAAATAATTTCTATAAAGATGGAGCAGTCATCGCAATTGAGCGGGCATCTAAGTCGCCGCAACCTGTGTGGCCAGCGGGATATGAGCCTTCTCGGACAAAGGTCTACGGACAAGCGAGTATTTATTACGCTAATTACGCCAAGAATGGATAAGCAAAGAAATCGTTGCTAGCGTTTGACCCATGAGGCGTGCAGTGTGTCCGGGATCTTTTGACCCAATTACCTATGGTCACTTAGACATTATTGAACGCGCTAGTCGCCATTTTGATGAAGTAATTGTTGCAGTCCTTGAAAACCGAACTAAATCAAGTTTATTTACTGTTGCAGAACGAATTTCAATGATTACCGAAGTTACAAAAAAATACTCGAATGTAAGAATTGATTCCTGGAGTGGATTGCTAGTTGATTATTGCAAATCAAATGAGGTGCAATCCGTCGTGAAGGGGTTGCGCGCGGTTTCAGACTTCGATTACGAATTACAGATGGCACAGGTAAATCTTCAAGGCTCTGGGGTCGAAACCATGTTTATGGCGACTTCACCAGCCCACTCCTTTTTATCATCCTCTCTTGTGAAAGAATTGGCGCATTACGGTGGAGATGTCTCCTCTATGGTTCCATCGAGCATTAACGAAGCACTTAAACGTCGAGTAGCAGGGAAGTGATCCATGGATTCGATTGAGAAATTAACGACTGCCATTTCAATGGTTGAAGAAGCACGTGGAGTTCCATTGTCTGCGTCATGCGTTCTTCATCGTAGTGAAATATTAGAAATTCTAGATGGAGCGCGTGCTGCACTTCCAAATGATTTTGAAGCTGCACGTAAAATTATCGCTTCACGTGATGCCTTGATTGAAGAAGGTCGCCTGAGTTCTGAAGCGCTGATAGCAAGTGCTCGCGAAGAAGTTTCAAGAATGATCGAACAGACAGCCATCGTTTCAGCGGCTCGCGAAGAAGCGCAACATATTTTAGATGATGCTCACCTAGAAGCGGATTCAGAGCGCGAAGAAGTAGAAAAATATATAGATTCTCGACTTGCAACCCTTGAAGTTATTCTAAACAAGACATCAGATGCTGTGGCTCGCGGTCGTGACAGACTTGCTGGCGCTGGCGATAAAGATGTTTTATCGCAACTCGCTAACGATAAGTAAAGTAGTAAAAGCATGACTCGCGAGCATTCACCTTTTCGTGTAAATACCCACGAACTGCCTCGTCGCGCTGGTGAGATGAAAGAGTATTCAATCGACTTCGACCTGACAGAACCATTTGGCGTGGAGTTAATTAGCGTTCCAGCCGGAGAAATCATTGAGGTTGATCTCAAGCTCGAATCCGTAACCGAGGGCGTTCTAGCAACGGCTGATGTTTTTGCTACAGCAATGGGCGAATGCATCCGTTGCCTTGATCCCATCGCGATAGATATTGATAGAAGTTTCCAAGAGCTATTTCGCTACGAAGTTCATCATGAAAAAGGTTCAAAGGGATCCAAAAAGCGTCGTCCAAGTGAAGATGTGATTGATGATTTAGATGTCGATGATGAGTTATTGATGCAAGGCGATTACATGGATCTAGAAATTCCACTGCGCGATGCCATTGTTTTAGCGCTTCCAGTTAACCCACTCTGTTCAGAGCAGTGTTTAGGTTTGTGCCAACAATGTGGCGAGAAGTGGGAAGATCTTCCAGAAGGACATGCCCATGAGCAGATAGATCCGCGGTGGTCAGCCCTTGGTTCACTCGCTGATGGAGCAGAGAAGTAGCCTGCTTTTCGAGCCGATTTTAAGAATTCGTACTTTTAGGGGATACTTAAGTCCATATCCGCACTCCATGCGAGCGCGGTATCTCAGATGAGATTTAAGAAGAGATTAAGGACGCCACCGTGCCAGTACCAAAGCGAAAGATGTCTCGCTCAAAGACACGTTCTCGTCGTAGTCAGTGGAAAACAACTGCAGCAGCGCTAGCGGCGTGCCCACAATGCCAGCAACCAAAATTGCAACACACTGCATGTCCAACGTGCGGAACTTATAACCGCCGTCAGGTTATCGAGGTCTGATCTGTACTCTGATTTAACACAACGCCTCGGTGTTGACGTTGATCCAAATCTTTTAGCCTTAGCTTTTACTCATCGTTCATTTGCCTACGAAAGCGGCGAAAAAGAAACCAATGAGCGCTTAGAATTTCTTGGCGATTCAGTCCTAGGTTTAATAGTCACAGAAGAGCTATATAAACGTTTTCCAGATCTAGATGAGAGCAGATTGTCGCCTCTTCGCTCCGGGGTTGTAAACATGCGAGCGCTGGCCGATATCGCCCGTGAACTCAATCTTGGTAAGTACATTCGTTTAGGTAAAGGCGAAGAAGTTACCGGCGGACGAGATAAAAACTCCTTACTTGCCGATGCACTAGAAGCATTGATAGGCGCTATTTATCTTCATGCAGGTTTTGCTACAAGCGCGACGGTAGTTCAAAAATTAATTGCAACAACTCTGACGCAGGCGATGCAGCGCGGTGCCGGTTTAGATGGCAAGACTGCACTTCAAGAACTCACAGCTCAACTTGGTAGCGGCGCTCCCGAATACATTGTTACTGAAACCGGACCTGATCATGACAAGAGTTTTAGCGCCGATGCCATGGTTGCAGGGGTCTGCATTTCCCGTGGCACCGGAAAGAGCAAGAGAGAAGCAGAGCAAGTCGCCGCCAGAAGTGCCTATGAATTATTGAAACCTCAACTTATGGATGACAGTAACTAGAGGCGAAGCCGCCGTGTTACTTCGCTAATTAACGCGCTCGCAAGGTAGGTTTACTACGTGTATCTAAAGAGCATAACGCTTAAGGGCTTTAAGTCCTTTGCTTCAGCGACCACGTTGCGCCTAGAACCAGGCATCACATGTGTAGTCGGCCCCAATGGTTCGGGTAAATCAAATGTTGTTGATGCTCTGACATGGGTAATGGGCGAGCAAGGTGCGAAATCTCTTCGTGGCGGAAAGATGGAAGATGTCATCTTCGCTGGCACAAGTGGACGCGCACCTCTTGGCCGCGCAGAAGTTTCAGTCACTATCGATAACGCAGATGGCGCACTCAATATTGATTATTCAGAAGTAACAATTTCGCGCATTCTTTTTAGAAATGGTCAGAGTGAGTACCAAATAAATGGTGAAGCCTCACGTTTGCTAGACATTCAAGAGTTACTCAGCGACTCGGGCATCGGTCGAGAAATGCACGTCATCGTAGGCCAAGGTCAACTAGATGCAATTTTGATGGCTAACCCCGATGAGCGTCGCGGATTAATTGAAGAAGCAGCCGGAGTTCTTAAGCACCGCAAGCGTAAAGAAAAGGCGCTTCGCAAACTTGATTCGATGCAAGCGAACTTAGCTCGCGTACAAGATCTCACCGTAGAACTTCGCAGACAATTACGCCCACTGGGCAAACAAGCAGAAGTCGCAAAGAAGGCTGCAACGATTCAAGCGGATTTACGTGATGCGAAATTACGCTTGCTTGCAGATGATTTCATTTCAATGACCAAGACTCTTGATGCTGAAGTTGCGGATGAAACGGCGCTTCGCGAGAGACGAGCAATCGTTGATTCAGAGTTAGACAGAGTTCGTGCACGCGAAGAAGCACTTGATGTACAAAGTGCCATCGAAGGTCCACTTCTTGTCAATGCCCAAGAAACTTATTACCAATTAAATTCTTTGCGTGAGCGATTTAGAGGAACAGCATCTCTTGCACAAGAGCGTTCACGATTCTTAGCCGAAGAGGCTGAGGAAGCTCGCACCCTTGGCCGCGATCCGGAAGCGCTCGATCGCGAAGCACAAGCGCTGCGCTTAGAAGAATCAGAGTTGCGCAGTGCAGTTCAGAATTCACATAGCGCGCTAGTAGCCGCAACAACTGCGCTAGCACAAGCAGAAATTTTGCTAAAGAGTGAAGAAGATAAAGTCGCAGCCGCAATGCGCGCAATTGCTGACGCGCGCGAAGGTACAGCAAGACAAGAAGGTCATATTAAATCTCTACGTGCCCGTATTGATGCAATCGCCGAAGAAATTGCTCGACTAGAAAAATCACGCAATGACGCTCAACACCGAGCAGATGAAGCATCCCGTGCTTATTCAAGTTTTGAATTAGAAATCGCGAGTGCGGACTCCAGTGAATTAGGTTTAGATTCTCAATTCGAAAGTGCTAAATTAAAATTAGATGCTGGCAAGAAATCTCTCTCTGAACTTGTAGATACTGAACGCAATACTGAGCGCGAAAGAAATGCGATTGAAGCAAAACTTGAAGCCCTACGCATTACCTCTAAGAGTAATGATGGTGCTTCAGCCCTTCTTGCCAATTCTCGTGGCGTAAAAATCTTAGGAAGCGTGAGCTCCCTTATTTCAATTGAAAAGGGTTACGAAAGCGCAGTTGCTGCAGCCCTTGGTTCACTTGCAGATGCGATCGTTGTTCAGGATTTGAATTCAGCAGTCAGCGCACTTACGACAATGAGAACAGAAAATCTCGGCCAGGCAGATGTTTTAGTCTTTGATGAAAATTCACGTGCATCAGATTCAATTCCTTCAGGGTTGATATCTCTTACAAATTATGTGCAATCTAGCTCGATTGCACCTCTTATCTCATCCTTGCTCAGTGCGACTGCTCTTGTTGACAGTGCCCGTGATGCATCTGAGGTACTGCGAAATCACCCAAATATTCGGGTCGTAACCCGCGATGGCGACATCATCACTTCTACTCGCGCCCGGGGCGGTTCAAAATCTGCTTCATCACTCATTGAAATTAGCGCCCTTATTGCAGATCTAACAAGCAAATTAGAAGAAATTAATCATAAAACTGATCGAGTTCGTTTTGAGATTTCTACCGCAACGAATGAATTGGCTTCTCGTCAGAGTGAATATGATCAGGTGCTTGGAAAACTTAATGAATCGGATGCTCGTATTGCAGCCCTCACCGAACAATTAGCTGTTGCAGGTCAAAATGCAAAGTCTGCGTTGGCAGAAGTAGAAAGACTTGAAGTTTCTATTGCTGAAGCTACTGCAGCAAAATCTCGTGATGAGAATGAATTACATATCGCCTCTAATCAACTTTCAATACAAGGCGAGACTCCAGAGCCAGATCATGCACAAGTGGAAGTTTTGCGCGCGCAAGTCTCTGGTGCTCGCAGTACAGAAGTAGAAGCACGTCTTGCAGTACGAACAAGTGAAGAGAGAGTTGATTCACTCGCAGCGCGTGCGAAGGCTCTTGAAGATGCGGCTCAAGCAGAGCGCGATGCTTCAGAACGAGCAATATCCAGGCGAGGTGCACGTGCACGCGGCGCTGTTATTTCACAATCTGTTGCAGAAGCAGCATATGAAGTTTTGATTCACATCGAACGCTCCATTGCAAAGGCTGCAACCGAACGCGCTCAACTTGAAGATTCTCGTGCACAACGCGAAGGTGAGACATTGACGATTCGTGCTCGTGGTCGCGAATTAGCAACTGAATTAGAGCAATTAACAAATAGTGTCCACCGAGATGAAATTGCTCGCGCCGAACAACGTATGCGCATTGAAACCCTCGAACTCAAGGCTGTCGAAGAATTAGGTGTAGATACAACAACATTGGTAAATGAATACGGACCACATAATGACGTGCCGACCTTCCTTGAAAATGAAGCGGGCGAAATCATCACGACTGAGTTGATTCCATATCGTCGTGACCAGCAAGAAAAGCGCCTTGCAGCGACAGAGCGTTCACTTACTTTGCTTGGAAAGATTAACCCACTTGCACTTGAAGAGTATGACGCTCTTGAGGAGCGCTTAAAATTCCTTGCAGAGCAGTTAGAAGATCTTAAGAACACAAAGAAAGATCTCTTGGAAATCATTAAAGAAGTTGACGATCGTGTTCAGCAAATCTTTATGGAAGCATTCCAAGAAACTGCCAAGCACTTCGAAGATATCTTTTCTCGGCTATTTCCTGGAGGAGATGGTCGCTTAATTCTTACTAACCCAGATGACTTGCTCTCAACAGGTGTTGATGTGGAAGCACGTCCACCAGGTAAGCGCGTAAAAAGACTCTCATTGCTATCAGGTGGGGAGAAATCTCTGACTGCAGTTGCGATGCTTGTGGCGATCTTTAAAGCACGCCCAAGTCCTTTCTACGTTCTAGATGAAGTTGAAGCATCACTCGATGATGTAAACCTTGGACGTTTACTCGGCGTGCTAGAGGAGTTACGCGCAAGTTCACAGTTAATCATCATTACTCACCAAAAGAGAACTATGGAAATCGCTGATGCTTTGTATGGCGTCACCATGCGCGGAGATGGCGTGACTGAAGTTATATCTCAGCGTCTTCGTGAATCAGAGACTGCTTAGTTTCGAATTCTGTTTTGTATGGGTATTTTTTCTTCATTTTTATCAAAGATCAAAGTATCTGACGTACTCCACAAGCCAGATTTAGAAGATGTTCACAATGAACTGATTGCCGCTGATTTAGGCGCTGATCTCGCTCGCAAAATTATCGAGGAAACCAGAAAAGTAAAATCGCAAACTCCAGAAGAGGCGCTGCAATCCGTTCTCTTATCTCACTTGTCTAAAAAATCCCGGCAATTGCAGAGGCAACCTGGATTGACCACGGTGATGGTTGTCGGAGTCAATGGAACTGGCAAAACCACAACAGTTGCAAAACTTGCACAAATGTTTTCTCCACAAGGGCTAGTTGTTTTGGCCGCGGCAGATACTTTTCGCGCTGCAGCAGTTGAGCAGCTGCAAACGTGGGGTAAAAGAATAGGCATAGAAGTAATAAGTGGCAAAGAAAATTCAGATCCGGCATCTGTAGCCTTTGATGCAATCGAAAAATCTCGAGATCAGTCTGCATCTTTTCTCTTTATTGATACTGCAGGCCGACTTCATAACAAGAGTGATCTAATGAATGAACTCGGCAAAATTAAGCGCGTCATCGAAAAAGTCTCACCGGTGACCGAAGTACTTTTGGTAATTGATGCCACTACGGGTCAAAACGGATTGCAGCAAGCCAAGATTTTTGCGCAAGCCGTTAATGTCACTGGAATAGTTTTGACTAAATTAGATGGCAGCGCCCGTGGCGGTATCGCCCTTGCGATTGAGGACGCACTTGATATTCCAATTAAGTTCGTTGGCACTGGTGAATCAATTGATGATCTAGCCCAATTTGAGCCGATTCAATACATTCAGGGCCTGATTTCTTAACCTAGATGTAACACAAGGCGGCACACGCTCGAAAAACGTGATGTGTCTGAAACCTTGCACGCGAATATGCGTAATGAACATGGGGCACTTTTACCCCATCTCAAAGGCGAGAGTCACAACGTTGAAAGTAGATACCTATGGATGAAATGGTTATTAACTCTGGAGACACAGCATGGATGCTGGCTAGTACCGCACTCGTACTACTTATGACTCCAGGTCTCGCCTTCTTTTATGGAGGAATGGTACGAACGAAGAGCGTGCTAAATATGATGATGATGTCAATGATTTCAATTGGCGTTGTCAGTGTGCTCTGGGTTATTTACGGATTTGAATTGGCTTTCGGATACAAGGCAAATTCGCCATGGTACGGAGCAATTTCCTTCTCTGGCTTAGGTGGAGTTGTTAATGACTTTACTAATAACGGCGGGCTCTATCCGATTCCAGTTCTTGTTTTTGCGGCGTTCCAATTAATGTTTGCAATCATTACCCCTGCGCTAATTTCTGGTGCAATTGCCGATCGTGCAAAATTTACTTCTTGGGCAGTATTCGTCGCTATTTGGTCCACTCTTGTGTATTTCCCAGTTGCACACTGGGTTTTCGCATTTGGAAATAAAGTAGGTGACACCGTCACTGGCACCGGTTACTTAGCAGGTAAAGGACTTCAAGATTTTGCCGGCGGTACAGCAGTGCACATTAATGCCGGCGCAGCGGGTTTAGCTCTCGCGATTGTGCTTGGTAAGCGTGTGGGTTGGCGTAAAGAATCAATGCGCCCGCACTCACTTCCACTTGTAATGCTTGGTTCAGGTTTACTCTGGTTTGGGTGGTTTGGTTTTAATGCAGGCTCCGCTCTTGCTGCAAATGCAATTGCAGCACTGGCGTTGATAAATACACAAGTAGCAACAGCTGCAGCACTTGCAGGATGGTTACTGGTTGAGAAAATTCGTCAAGGTCATCCAACTTCACTCGGTGCCGCATCTGGAGCAGTCGCAGGACTTGTTGCAATTACTCCAGCCTGTGCATTCGTTGCACCATGGGCCGCAGTAGTTATCGGTCTTATAGCTGGCATCCTCTGCTCGTTAGCATCTGGGTTGAAGTATCGATTCAATTTGGATGACTCGTTAGATGTAGTCGGGGTTCACTTAGTAGCCGGAATTTGGGGATCACTTGCTATTGGATTCTTCGGTGCAAGTTCTGTGAACAGTGTCGGCGTGGATGGACTCTTCTATGGCGGCGGAACTGATTTACTAGCCAAGCAATCTATCGGTGTGGCCCTGGTGGCGGTGTACTCATTCATTGCAACGCTGATCATCGGTTACGCAATTGAAAAAACTATTGGTTTTAGAGTTAAGCGAGATGTTGAAGTCGCGGGTATCGACCTCAACGAACATGCTGAAACTGCCTATGAAATGACAAGCTCATCACGTGGAGGTTCAATTCTATGAAACTAATTACAGCAATCCTGAAGCCACATAAGTTAGAGGAAGTTAAAACTGCACTACAAACCCATGGTGTTAAGGGCATGACTGTTTCAGAAGCGAGTGGGTTTGGTCGTCAAAAAGGCCACACAGAGGTTTATCGTGGAGCCGAATATACGGTTGATCTAATTCCAAAAATTAGATTAGAGGTACTTGCCGATGACGCAGAAGTTCAGGCAATAATTGATGTGATTGTTAAGAGTGCCGCTACAGGAAATATTGGTGATGGCAAAGTCTGGGCAATTCCAATTGAACAAGTTGTTCGTGTTCGCACAGGTGAGCAGGGCCCCGAGGCCATCTAAGAGAATATGCAGGGCTGAAGTAGGCTCTGCATATGTTTGATGCGCTCTCGGCTCGCTTTGCCAAAACATTTGGTGGTCTGCGCGCGAAAGGAAAAATTTCTTCTTCAGATATTGAATCTGTCATAGAAGAAATTAGAAGCGCACTCCTTGAAGCAGATGTTGCTCAAGAAGTTATCGATCTATTTTCCGATCGCATTCAGACTCAAGCGGTAGCGCTCTTACCTACGTTTCAGGCTGGAAGTAATCAAGCACAAGCGATTTTTGATGTTGTTAACTCAGAACTCATTGTAATTCTGGGCTCTGAAGCAAGACGTATTCGTTTTTCCAAGAATCCACCGACTGTTCTTATGTTGGCTGGATTACAAGGAGCAGGTAAAACAACACTTGCGGCAAAGTTAGCTAAGTTTTATAAAGAT
>JBEENC010000003.1:0-25782 GCA_041192285.1 Actinomycetota bacterium | reverse complement strand
TAGCGTCAACACACGACTGGTTGCTCTTCTTCACAAACCAAGGCCGCGTCTATCGCGCAAAAGTTCACGAATTACCAGATGCCGGTCGCGATGCACGAGGACAACATGTTGCGAACTTAATGGCGTTTAAACAAGATGAACAGATCGCACAAGTTCTCTCCTTGAAAGATTACGAAGCGGCGCCTTATTTGGTTCTTGCAACAAAGAGCGGACTAGTTAAGAAAACACCACTCATAGAATACGACTCACCACGAACTGGTGGGCTTATTGCAATTTCACTTAAAGGTAGCGACGAAGTTGTCAGCGCATCCCTTGTTAATAAAGGTGATGAACTTCTTTTAGTTTCTAAAAAAGGCATGTCACTTCGATTTACCGCGGATGATGAATCACTAAGACCAATGGGTCGTTCCACAAGTGGTGTCATCGGAATGAAATTCCGCGCGGGTGATGAACTACTTGCGATGGCTCGTGTTAATTCACAGCTCGAAGGAAACTCATTTGTATTTACTGCAACCGATGGTGGTTACGGAAAGAAAACACCAATCGATGAATATCGTTTACAAGGTCGCGGTGGAATTGGAATTAAAGCAGCAAAGATCGATGAGGATTCACGCGGATCACTTGTTAGTGCACTTGTATTACAAAACGATGACGAAGTACTCGCAATTACATCTGCAGGAACAGTGATGCGAACACCTGCTGCAGAGGTACGCCAAACAGGACGTGATTCAATGGGTGTGCGCTTGGTAAACCTTGATGAAGGAGTACTTCTCCTCTCAGTGACCAAGAACAGCGAGGATGAAATACCCGCGAAAGATGTGTAGAGTTCACCCGAGTTTGGGCTCACAGGAAGTTCGGGGTAACCTTGCGCTTCTGTAATTAGTGGAAAACACTTTTTACGGGCCTATAGCTCAGCCTGGTTAGAGCGCTTCCCTGATAAGGAAGAGGTCGATGGTTCAAGTCCATCTAGGCCCACCCCGCTCTAATACGGGGACCTAGCTCAATTGGTAGAGCACCGCCTTTGCAAGGCGGGGGTTAGGGGTTCGATTCCCCTGGTCTCCACATGACAAATACTGCAACCCTTCATACATCACTCGGTGACATCGTTATCGAGTTGTTTCCAAACCATGCACCTAAGACAGTTGCAAACTTTGTTGAGTTAGCAACAGGTGCACGCGAGTGGACTGATCCACGCACTGGCGCAAAAACAAGTGCAAATCTTTACGACGGAACTATCTTTCACCGTGTCATCGATGGCTTCATGATTCAAGGTGGAGACCCACTTGGTCAAGGAACTGGCGGACCGGGCTATCGCTTCGCAGATGAATTCCATGGCGAATTAACATTTGACCGCCCATACATTCTTGCAATGGCCAACTCAGGACCAGGAACAAATGGTTCACAATTCTTTATTACTGTGGCTCCAACAACATGGCTTAATCGCAAGCACTCAATCTTCGGCGAAGTGAAAGATGCAATCAGCCAAGCTGTAGTCGATGCAATCGGAAAAGCAAAGACTGGCGCCCAAGATAAGCCATCTACACCGATCATAATTAATAGCGTCACAGTTAAGTAACACATGGCTTCATTGAAGCGCTCGGCAACAACAACACTTATTACAGTTATTGCTGCTGCCTATCTGTATGATCTTTTAGTTGGTGGCCTCACAAATACTTTTGCACTTCCTAATATTGATTATTTAATGGCAACAGGTGAGTGGTATCGACTACTGACAGTCGCACTTGTTCATGGCGGAATCTTTCACTTAGCTTTTAATTTATATGCTTTGATGGCACTTGGAAATCCAATGGAACAAGCCTTCGGCAAAACAAAATTTTTAATTATTTTCATTGTTTCTCTCGTAAGCGGATCTTTGCTCTCTACTTATCTTGCAACGCCAAACCAATATTCTGTTGGAGTATCGGGCGCCGTCTTTGGTCTCTTTGGCGCTTTCGCAGTTGTCAGTAAAAGATATGGCCTTGAAATTAAGAGCATCGCTGTAATTGTTGGCATCAACTTTGCAATGGGATTTGTTATTGGCGGCGTTGATTGGCACGCACATTTAGGTGGACTTATCGGCGGCTCGATTGCGGCCGCAGCCTTGCTTGCACAACGCCGTTAGTTATCCACAGGAGTTATCCACCGTGTGGATTGAATTACACCCGTGTAATTAGCGCCATTTTGTGGCGAGAGTAAAACCAAATCCAATAAAGCTAAAACCGATAACCATGTTCCATGAGCCGATACCTGGGATTGGGTAACTAGTCTGAGTTATATAAAAGATGACGATCCAAAACAGACCTACTAGAAATGCTGCAACCATGACTGGAGCGAGCCAGCGAGGGCTCTCTGCAAGGGTTGGCGTGTGATCAACAACGTCTTGCTCGTGGGCGTGCGCCTTTTGAACTTTCTTACGGAGTTTTGATTTTGGCATAAGGCGAGGTTACACCGAAACCTTCATAATTGGCACATGGCTACCAGAATCCTCGTTGTAGATAATTACGACTCCTTCGTCTTTAACCTGGTGCAATATTTGGGCCAACTGGGGGCCGAGTGCACAGTCGTGCGCAATGACGAAGTAACAGCGGAAGAAGCTAGCAAATACGACGGTGTTCTTATTTCTCCAGGGCCTGGCACTCCAGAAAAAGCTGGCGTCAGTATCGACATGATTAGTTACTGCGCAGGGGAAAAGATCCCACTCTTTGGAGTATGCCTCGGCCATCAAGCAATCGCAGTTGCATTCGGTGCAACAGTTTCGCGCGCACCCGAGTTATTGCATGGAAAAACTTCGCAAGTAATTCATAAAGGTGCAGGAGTTTTAATTAATTTACCCTCTCCATTTACGGCAACTCGTTACCACTCACTCGCAGTGGAGCCAGCAACTATTGGTGATCAATTAGAAATTACAGGACTCACAGAATCAGGTGTTGTTATGTCTTTACGCCATAAAACATTACCGATTGAAGGCGTGCAATTTCATCCAGAGTCTGTGTTAACAGAACACGGACACAAGTTACTTGCTAATTGGCTAACACAGTGCGGGGATACCAATGCCCAAAAGAAAGCAGTAGGACTTAAGCCTGTAATAAGCGCTTAATTAAGGTGCTGTATTAATTGTAATTGTTACTGGTTGACCAATTGTTTGCGTACTCCCACCATCAGGTGCTTGTCTAATAACCACTCCGATTGGTTGAGTCGAATCAAAAGCTGTCACTTCGCGAACTAAGAACCCGGCTTGCACCAATAAAGTTTTTGCTTGAATAGCGTCAACACCAATAAGTAAGGGCACTTCCACTTGGCCGCTAGCAATTTGTAACACAACCCCACTACCTGCAGAAATTGTGGAACCAGGTTCAGGCGAAACTTTTAACACTGTTCCTTGTTCTCGATCCGATGGAACTGCTTGAGTGGACGCAATTACCAAACCAACGGCTGCTAATGAACTACGCGCGTCAATGAGAGACAAACCAACTAGGTCGGTTGGAACAATGGCATCTCCCGGCCCATCTGAGATTGTAAGAATGACACCAGAGCCTTTTGCAGCGCGCGTAGTTGCTAACGGGAATTGGCTTGCAACTCGATCTTTAGGAATTCTAGAATCGTGGGCACGGGCAATTGTCACTGTGTAATCAGTTAAGAGTGCTTGGGCCGCTATCTGTGAAAGACCAACAACATTTGGTATTCCCTCCACACCAATAACTGAATCTGGCCGCGATAAGAAAACCCCGCCGGTGGCAATAGCTAAGGCAAGAACAAGTGCCAAGGCGGAAGTTAAAACTGTGCGGCGAGAAACTTTAGTTCGTGCAATCTTTGTTGTTACGGCTTGACCAGTGCGCACACGATGTAGATCATCAAACATTAATCCTGCAGATTGATAACGATCCTGTGGCTTCTTAGCCAGCGCTACTGCAAGCAAGACATCAATATCGCCAGCTAGTGTTGGTTGAATCGATGATGGCTTTGGCAACTCACCAGAAACATGTTGGTAAGCAATAGAAACAGGTGTGTCACCGGTAAATGGTGGGCGACCCGTGAGAACTTCAAATAACAAACAACCAGTTGAGTAAATGTCACTACGAGCATCAGCGGTATCACCCATTGCTTGTTCAGGTGAGAGATATTGCGCAGTACCAACAATGTTCCACGTGCTTGTTAAAGTCGCACCGAAATCATCCATTGCGCGCGCGATTCCAAAGTCCATCACTTTTACATCGCCCATTTCGGTAATCATGATGTTGGCAGGTTTGATATCTCGGTGAACAATTCCGCGTTCATGTGAATATTCAAGGGCGGCAAGAATTCCCTCGCCAATTTCTAATGCACGATCTAATGGGATTCGCTCTCCCTGATGAATTAATTCACGCAACGTGTGACCGGAAATTAACTCCATAACAATGTACGGAGCTGGATCTTCACCAGAGTCATACACCGCAACAATTCCAGGATGATTTAATCCAGCAGCCGCGAATGCTTCTTTTCTAAAGCGTGAGACAAATGATGGGTCTTTGGCAAGGTCGCTGCGCAAAATCTTTACAGCAACTTGTCTAGCAAGCCTCTCGTCCTGTGCAATATAAACATCGGCCATTCCGCCAGTGCCGATCATTTCGCCAACTGTGTAGCGGCCACCAAGTAGTGTCACTGTGCAGCCCCTAACAATTCAACGGAGTGCATCTGCTCTTGGACAACATCTGCAACTACAACGGTTACATTATCTGGCGCACCGTTGACATACGTTGCTTCAACAAGGGCTTCAACAGCCTCATCGCGATTAGATTTTTTCAACAAAGATTTAATTTCCTTCTCAGTTAAAACACTAGATAAACCATCACTGCATAGTAAAAAACGATCCTTGGGATTTACTTCATAAACCATGAGAACTGGCGCAACCGAACCCTCACCCATGAGAACTTGGGTCAACATGGAACGTTGCGGGTGATCGTGTGCTTCTGACATAGAAATTGTGCCTGAATCTAAAAGCTCTTGTAAAACAGTGTGGTCATGAGTTAATTGCTCAAAAGTATTTCCACGAAGGCGATAACAACGAGAATCACCAACGTGAAGAAGTGCCACACGCCCATCTCGAATTAAAAGCGCCGTCAATGTTGTGCCCATTCCGCGCAATTCGATTTCATCACTTGAAACACGCGCGATTTCGCCATCAATTGTGTGTAAAGAATTTAGTAACAAATCTTCAATGGAATCAGTATCTATATCTGGCGTAGTTAAAACTGGAACCATGCTTGCAAGAGTTGTGATTGCGATCTTGGATGCAACTTCACCGCCTGCATGTCCGCCCATTCCATCAGCGACAGCCAAGAGCGAAGAACCCGTAATCGCTGAATCTTCATTACCACTGCGCGCTAAACCAATTGCAGTGCGCGCAGAAACAGCGAAGTAGCTCTTACTCATGCCGCCTAGCCTAATGGTTGGATTACGTAATAATAAGGAGATGAAGTTCTACGCACACAGAGGTGCATCGGCAGATTTTCCCGAACACACAATGGCTGCCTACCAAGGGGCGATAGAACAAGGTGCACTCGGTTTTGAATGCGACATTCGAATAACTAAAGATGAAATCCCAATTTTGTGGCATGACGCAAGTATGAAAAAGCAAGCCAAAAACGCAGCAATTATTGCGAACAAAACATATGCAGAAATTAAGCAGATTTATCCAGAAGTTATGACACTGAACGAGTTGTTGGATTTAGCAATTACCCATAAGAAATCTTTAGTGCTAGAAACCAAGCACCCCGTTCCAACCGGAAATCGAGTTGAAGAATTGATTGTTACAGAGTTACATAAAAGAAAAGATGAGGTAGCGGCATCAGGAATTAATATTGCAGTTATGTCTTTTTCCTGGTTTGCAATTGAAAAAATCAAAAAAATGGATCCAACAATTAAAACCGTAATGTTGCTTCATGAATCTAATGCGCGAATAACTCGTCGATTTACTTCAGCACAAGTAATCGGTCCAAGCATTGAAATGATTAAAAAATCTCCAGAATTAGCCAAAGAAATTAAAAACTCAGGTAAAGAGTTATATGTGTGGACCGTGGATTCAACGGAAGATCTTCAGTTTTGCGCAAGCGTTGGGGTAGATATCGTGATGACTAATCGCCCGGCGCATGCACGCTCTGTGCTCGGCTATTCTTAACCAGTGAGTACATATGCATACCTAGGTCCAGTAGGTACCTTTACCGAGGCTGCGCTCAAGAAAATCGCATCAACATCCGATGCACTCATTCCTTATTCAAATGTCACTGCGGCTCTGATGGCTGTTCGTGAAGGTAAAGCTGATTTTGCACTTGTACCAATTGAAAACTCCGTCGAAGGTGTTGTTGCACGCACACTGGATGAATTAGCAACTGGTGACCCACTCGTAATTGCCGGCGAAGTAACGCTTCCCGTGTCTTTTTCATTGATGTCAAAACCAGGAACACAAAAGATTAATCGCATTGCAACCCATCCACATGCAGAATCTCAATGCAGAGCATTCATCGCAAAGAATTATCCAAGCGCAGAAATTATTCCGACCGCATCAACGGCTGCGGCGGCGGAAGCAATTTCACGTGGAGAATTTGATGCAGCCATTGCGGCCGAGGTTGCTGCCGCACATTACGGACTTGAAGTAATCGCAAAAAATATTGGCGATAACAATGGTGCTGTTACACGATTTGTTCTTATATCTAAACCAGGTGTCCTATCGGCGCCAACAGGTCGAGATCGCACATCATTAGCGTTGTATATTGACATCGATCACGCAGGTGCACTTCTCGAAATTCTGACCGAATTTGCTAAGCGTGATGTAAACCTGACTTTCATTCAAAGTCGTCCAACTGGGCGGGTATTAGGTGATTACCACTTTATTATTGACGCTGAAGGTCACGTCAATGATCCATCAGTGTCACAAGCGCTAGAAGGATTACGTGAAATTTGTGACGAAATCAGATTCTTAGGTTCTTATCCACGAGAGAGCAGTGCGAAATGATTGATATAAAGTTTATTCGCGAAAACCCAGATGCAGTTCGTGCATCACAAAAAGGTCGCGGCGAAGATCCATTAATCGTCAGTCAATTACTTGCACTCGATGAAACTCGCCGAACACTAATTAATGAATTTGAAACACTGCGAGCAGAACAAAACACACTCTCAAAATCTGTTGGCGCTGCAAAAGGTGAAGAAAAAGATGCTCTGCTAGAGAATTCAAAAGAGTTAGCAAATAAAGTAAAAACTGCAGATACCAAACGTGCAGAGATTGAAGCGCAAACAAATGCAGTGGCGCTACAACTTTCAAACATTCTTGATCCAGATGCGCCAATTGGCGGGGAAGCAGATTTCGTTGTCATCGAACACGTAGGCACACCACGCGACTTTGCAAAAGATGGTTTCGAGCCAAAAGATCACGTAGAACTCGGAAAATTATTAGGAGCAATTGATACAGAACGCGGAGCCAAAGTCGCCGGTTCACGTTCTTATTACCTAACTGGCACGGGCGCACTACTTGAATTTGCTTTAGTAAATTACGCAATAGCATCTGCAACTAAAGTTGGTTTTATTCCAGTTATTCCACCAGTACTTGTTAATCCTGCTGCTATGGAAGGCACGGGATTTTTAGGACAAGCTGCCGAAAATGTGTATCACCTCGAGCGCGATGAAGTGTATTTAGTGGGTACTAGTGAAGTTCCACTAGCCGCAATGCATATGGATGAAATCTTGCCAGCAGATAAATTACCACTTCGCTATGCAGGTTATTCAACATGTTTTCGCCGTGAAGCAGGAACATATGGAAAAGATACTCGAGGAATTATTCGTGTTCACCAATTCGATAAAGTTGAAATGTTTTCATTCTGTAAGCCTGAAGATGCCAAGGAAGAACATAAGCGTTTATTGCAATGGGAGAAAGACTTCCTCAATGCAATGGAGATTCCATTTCGCGTAATCGATGTGGCATCAGGCGATCTTGGATCTAGCGCCAACCGCAAATTCGATATTGAAGCGTGGATACCTACGCAAGATGCGTATCGCGAAGTAACAAGTACATCCAATTGCACAGAGTTCCAAGCGCGCAGATTAAATATTCGCTACAAAGATAGTGAAGGCACAAAAGCACTTGCGACCCTTAATGGCACACTCGTGGCAATTCCACGCATGATTGTCGCAATTTTAGAAAACCATCAAAATGCAGATGGAAGTGTGAATGTTCCCAAAGCACTACAACCATTCTTGGGCACGTCACGATTTGAGCTTGTGTGAATTTTCGCCCCAAATTAATTGCTTCAGATTTAGATGGAACGATTGTTGCTCACTACGGCGAAGTAACCGATAGAACTATTAACGCTTTTCGCACAGCCCACGACATGGGTATTGAAATATTTTTTGTCACAGGTCGACCACCTCGCTGGATGCCTGAAATCAAAGAAGCATTTGGTATTGGTAAGGCAATTTGTGGAAACGGCGCGCAATTATTTGATTTACAAAGCCAAAAAGTTCTTGAAGAGTGGCTCATCCCAGTAGATGCACAAATTGAAGCAGTTAAGCGTCTGCGCAAAGTGATTCCACAAATTTCTTTCGCATCTGAAGCACATAATTATTTCCACCGCGAAAAGAAATATGTTCCGCGCTGGGATGTCGGACTAGATAACATCGGCGTCGATGACATTATAGAAATAATGACTTCACCTTCACTTAAATTATTGGGACGTTGCTCTGAACAAGAAATGTCCTCAGATGAAATGCTGGCAATCGCAACAAAAGAGTTAAAAGATTTAGTAACCGTGACACATTCAAACCCACATGATTCACTATTAGAAATTTCAGCAATCGGTGTTTCAAAAGGTGCAACACTTTCAAAAATAGCCGAACGATTAGGAATTACTGCAGAGGATTGTGTTTCATTTGGTGATAATCCAAATGACATTTCAATGCTCGAATGGTGCGGGCGATCATATGCAATGGCAGATGGTCATCCAGATGCCCACAAGGCTGCTAAATCAATTGCAGAACCACACACAGATGATGGCGTGGCAATGATTATTGAGGAGTTATTAAAACTTCCCCCTCGCTAAGTAGTGTTAAATATTGCTCAATTTTTAGTGATGGCAATATTCAGGTAGATTACGCGACGGAGGGCTCGCATAGCGGCCGAGTGCACCGGTCTTGAAAACCGGCAGGTGAAAGCCTCGTGGGTTCAAATCCCACGCCCTCCGCTCTTATTTATTTTCGCCACTTTGTGGCTGACTTCATACCCATTTACGCGTACTTCAACCTAGCAACTTAACAACAGGCGGAGCACACTTATCCCTATAAAAGTTCTGAACTTTTAACACCAAAGGGGCTGTCGATGTCAGGAGTTTTCTCGCCAACGCGAGCAAAGATCAAGCAGCGCACACTGCGCACTGATAAATGGTGGATCCAGCCTGCAATTACATTTGGAGTTTTGTTCAGCTTTGTAATTTATGCAACATTTCGCGCATTTGAAAATAAATATTATTTTGCGGAACCCCTGGTTTCACCTTTTTATTCTCCCTGTCTTTCAACAAGTTGTATTGAAGGTACGTCTCCTCTAGGTCAACCATTTAATAATGAATACTTTGGAATCGGAATATCACCAGCGTTATTTATTTTAATCTTCCCACTCGGATTTCGAATGACCTGTTATTACTATCGCAAGTCGTATTACCGTGCATTTTGGATGTCACCACCTGCATGTGCGGTTGCAGAACCACACACTAAATACACCGGCGAAACACGCGCTCCTTTAATTTTGCAAAACAGTCACCGTTGGTTTTTCTACTTCGGTTTAATTTTTAACGTGTTGCTTACCTACGATGCAATCCTTGCCTTTAGAGACGCTGAGAAAAATTGGGGACACTTCAGTGTGGGAACAATTGTCTTAGTCTTTAGCGCAACTTTTCTCTGGCTTTATTCATTGTCTTGTCACACATGCCGTCACACACTTGGTGGACGCCTCAAGCACTTTTCAAAGCACCCAGTGCGATACAAGATGTGGTCATGGGTTTCTGTTCTCAATCATAAGCATCCAACATTTGCATGGATCTCACTCTTCGGAGTTGCATTCGCAGATATATATGTACGAAACGTCGCTTCTGGCGCCTGGACAAACTTCTATTTCTTCTAAGTGAGAGCAGCTAAATAAATGACTAACCTCGAACGCCACTCATATGACGTAGTTGTCATTGGCGCGGGCGGCGCTGGCCTACGTGCTGCGGTAGAAGCACGTGAAGCTGGTTTGCGCGTTGCAATCATTTGCAAATCACTCTTTGGTAAAGCGCACACCGTTATGGCAGAAGGTGGCGCTGCTGCTTCTATGGGAAACGTTAACGATAAAGATAATTGGCAGGTTCACTTTCGCGACACAATGCGTGGTGGAAAATTCCTGAACCATTACAAAATGGCTGAATTACACGCCAAAGAAGCACCAGATCGCATCTGGGAGTTAGAAATGTGGGGTGCGTTATTTGATCGCACCACAGAAGGAAAAATTAGCCAACGTAACTTTGGTGGCCATGAATACCCACGTCTTGCACACGTGGGGGATCGCACAGGTCTAGAACTCATTCGCACAATGCAACAGCGCATCGTTGCTTTGCAACAAAAAGATGGCAAGACATATCAATCTATGGAGAGCCACCTTAAAGTATTTCCAGAATTAACAGTTACTGAAATTTTAAAAGAAGATGGAAAGATTGCAGGTGTCTACGGATACTGGCGCGAAAGCGGCGCGGAAGTTTTGTTTGAAGCCCCAGCAGTAATCATTGCAACTGGCGGCGTTGGAAAGACATTTAAAATTACATCTAACTCCTGGGAAGGCACAGGAGATGGTCACGCGCTCGCTCTCAAAGCTGGTGCAAACCTTGTTGACATGGAGTTCTTGCAATTTCACCCAACAGGAATGGTCTGGCCACCATCTGTGCGTGGAATTTTAGTCACCGAATCTGTTCGTGGTGAAGGTGGAGTTCTTACAAACAATAAAGGTGAACGCTTTATGTTTAAGTACATTCCAGACGTATTTAAAGATAAGTACGCAGATAATGAAGAAGAAGCCGATCGTTGGTATGTAGATCAAGACAATAACCGTCGCCCACCAGAGTTATTGCCACGCGATGAAGTTGCTCGCGCAATTAATACTGAAGTTAAAGCAGGGCGCGGCACAGAACACGGCGGAGTATTCCTCGATGTTTCAAAACGCTTAACCGCAGAAGTAATTAAAAAGCGTTTGCCATCTATGTGGCACCAGTTCTATGAATTAGCAGGCGTTGACATTACAAAAGAGGCAATGGAAGTCGGCCCAACATGTCACTACGTAATGGGCGGCGTTGAAGTAGAACCAGATACTGCGGCAGCAGTGGGTGTTCCAGGATTATTTGCAGCAGGTGAAGTTGCTGGCGGAATGCACGGATCAAATCGTCTTGGCGGCAATTCACTCTCAGACTTACTTGTCTTTGGTCGTCGCGCAGGTATGGGTGCGGCCGAATATGTAAAGAACGTTAAGCCAGTTGCAGTAAGAGATGCAGCAATTAAATCTGCAGCAGAGCGCATCCAAGCGCCATTTACACGCAGTGGTGGCGAAAATTCATATTCATTACACGCCGAACTTCAGGAAATTACACACAACCTTGTTGGAATCATCCGCACAGGTTCTGAACTTACAGAAGCAATAATAAAAATTGCAGAGATTAGAAAACGCAGTGCAAATGTTTCTGTGGCCGGTGATCGTAAATTTAATCCTGGTTTCCACCTTGCATTCGACCTAGACAACATGTTGCTAGTTGCTGAGAGCACAGCAAAGTCTGCAATTTCTCGTGAAGAGTCTCGCGGTGGACACACACGAGATGACTTCCCACAATTAGATAACAAGTGGCGCCAGATCAATCACATTGCATCCTTTGATGGCACAACGGTTTCGGTTCGCAAGCAAGCACTTCCTGCGATTCCCAAAGAACTCTTTGACCTCTTTGATATTCACGAATTAGAGAAGTACATGACACCTGAAGAAATCGCGAAAGGCGGTGCACGCTGATGGCACGCAAACTTAAGATGCGCATCTGGCGCGGAGATGCAGATAACGGCGCACTTCAAGATGTCACTGTCGAAGCCAATGAAGGTGAAGTAGTTCTAGATGTGATTCACCGCGTCCAAGCAACACAAATGGGCGATCTCGCTGTGCGCTGGAATTGCAAAGCGGGCAAGTGCGGTTCATGTTCCATGGAAATTAATGGAAAGCCTCGTCTTGCGTGCATGACTCAAGTTGCTTCATATGGCGATGAAGAAACTATTACTGTCACACCACTTCGCGCATTTCCGGTCATTAAAGATCTAGTAACAGATGTCTCATTTAATTACAGAAAAGCGATGGAAATTCCATCCTTTGAACCACCTGTAAATCTAAAGCTAGGTGAAGCACGCATGCAACAAATAGATGTTGAGCGCAGCCAAGAGTTCCGCAAATGCATTGAATGTTTCTTGTGCCAAGACACATGTCACGTTATTCGCGATCACGAAGAGAATAAAAAATCCTTTGCTGGACCACGCTTCTTTATTCGTATCGCAGAATTAGATATGCACCCACTAGATATGCTTAAAAACCGTAAGCAAAAAGCTCAAGAAGAGCACGGTCTTGGAATGTGTAACATCACGAAGTGCTGTACCGAAGTATGCCCAGAGCACATTCGAATTACAGATAACGCAATTATTCCGATGAAAGAGCGCGTAGTAGATGTTAAATACGATCCAGTTCGCTGGTTAGGCACAAAAATACGCAAACGCGAAGGTATCGTTTAATACATGAGCCAAATCGTCACAGTGCGATCAGTTTTATTGGTCTCACTTGGCGGAATATTAGGTTCACTTCTTCGTTACACAATCGGTGAATTATTTAGCAATTCACGCACTTCAACGCTGATTGCAAATCTGCTAGGAGTCGCAATCGCAACGTTTTTGCTAGTTTTAATGGAGCGCCGCGGCAGCGCAGACCAACGACACTTTTGGTTACCAGGTTTTTGCGCAGGTCTAACAACATTTTCAGCGCTGGCTCTGTACACACTCGAACCAAGTGATGGGGCAACGATTTATATCACCGCCAGCGTTATTGCCAGTTTGGCCATCATCGCAATCGTGATGCCGATTGCTCGAAAAGTAATTGCGGCACAGCCATGAACATTGCACTTGTAATTCTTGGGGCAGCAATAGGCGCCCCATCGCGATTTATTATTGATCAGTACTTGCGCAAGTTTTCAAATGCTCCATGGGGAACATTTACCGTAAACGTACTCGGATCATTTGTTATTGGTCTAACGTGGGGCGCAACAGAGAATACTGTGGCTCTTGTTGCCATTGGTTTTGCAGGCGCATTTACGACGTGGTCAACATTTATGTTAGATATTTATTTGGCAATCGAACTCAAGAAATATAGAGCCGCCGCGATAAATTACATTGGATCTTTGCTTATTGGATTATTTGCAGCAGCACTTGCTATAAATCTAGTTGCGTAAAGAGAGCATCCACTTTTCAACAGCATCTGGATGGCGTGGCAAATCCTCGCTTAAATTACGGCAACCATCAGCAGTAACAAGAACATCATCTTCGATTCGGATTCCGATGCCCCGATATTCAGGTGCGAACATCTCATCATCTGGTTGGATGTAAAGACCTGGTTCAACAGTTAAAACCATTCCTTCTTTCAATGTCCCGAGAATGTAATCTTCATCGCGCGCTTTATCGCAATCGTGTACATCCATGCCGAGCATGTGGCTTACGCCGTGCAGAGTCCAGCGGCGGTGAAGTCCATTTTCTGGAAGCAAAGATTCCTCCGGTGACATGGGCAGAACACCCATATCTGACAAGCCTTTTGCCAGTACCGCTTGGCACGCAGTATTAATTGATTTAAATGTTGCACCAGGTTTAACCGCTGCAAAACCTGCAAGCTGTGCTTCATAAACCAACATATATAAAGCGCGTTGTGCTGGAGAGAACTTTCCAGAAATTGGCAATGTGCGAGTGATATCTGCCGTGTAATACGAATCCATTTCGATACCAGCATCAATAAGAATTAATTCACCTGGGCGAACTTCACCGTCATTTTGAATCCAGTGCAAAATACAAGCATGCGAACCAGAGGCTGCAATTGTCTCGTATCCCAAATCATTTCCGGCAATTCGAGCACGGCCGAAGAATGCTGCTTCTACAACTCGTTCTCCGCGCGGAGTGCTAACAGCAGCTGGCAATGAACGAATAACATCGGCAAAACCTTTAGCAGTCTCATCACACGCACGTTGTAATTCAGAAATTTCATACTCATCTTTTATTAAACGAGCAGCAGATGTGTACGTAACGAATTCTTTTTCTTGTGGATGCACGGCGACGCTCTTATCAACCATTGGATCTTCGCCACGAATTATTAGCGCAGCGACACCATCTTTTAAGAGGGCTTCAAGATCATCAACTCGACGAGTTTCGATTTGGTAACGCTGGCGCGCTTCATTTAATGTGAAACGTCGGCCGACCCAAAGTTCACCAAAGCGACGATCTGTATAGAAAGCGTGTGTATCGCGAGTAGAACGCGGATGTATATATAAATATGTTTCATGGCCGTTTTCCGTTGGTTCTAAAACAAGAACAGCATCGGCGCTTGCTTCAACGCCTTGCACACCAGAGTAATAAGCAAATGCAGAGTGTGGCCTAAATCTGTAGTCGCAGTCATTGCTTCGAACTTTAAAACCACCTGCTGGTAAAACTAAACGAACGCCTGGATATTGCGCAGATAAAGTCGCACGACGTAAAAATGCAGATGTAACAGCAGGGCCCGCAACTACATCATCTAAATCAGATGGCACCCAACCCTCGGACATGAACTTGGCATAAGCAGGAGAAGGAGTGTTATCCCGAGCAGCCTTAATGGGCTCTATGGAAGGTGTATCCACTTCTTTTTGATCCATGTGTGAAGTCTAAAGCAAATCTCCCAGTCTGCCCACAAGTCATGCTCTGATATTTTTCATTCATGCAAAAGGCGCTACGCGTATTAATCACTCCTGATTCCTTTAAAGGTTCAGCCACCAACCAGGAAGTTGCAGGCGCCATCGCCGTTGGTTGGAAAAAGGTGCGCACAAATGATGAGATTAAATGTTTTCCAATGGCCGATGGCGGCGAAGGAACTCTCGAAACTTTTGCAACGAGATTTCCAACGGCACGAGGTATGAAAATTGAAGTTAACTTTCACGAAAATCAGAATCGAGTTGCCACCTGGCTATTATTAGATGACGGTACTGCAATTATTGAACTCGCAGAGGCGTGCGGATTAATACATATGACATTCCTTGATCCGCTTAAGGCAAGCACATTCGCATTCGGTCAGATACTAAAAGCCGCAGCAGAAAATTCAAATGTAAAGAAAATCATTGCGTGCATTGGAGGCTCGGCAAGTACTGACGGCGGAGTTGGTGCTTTGATCGCTCTAGGAGCCCGCTTTCTTAATACTGCTGGAAATCCAATTGAACTAGGTGGCGCAGGTTTAAGAGAAATCCATACGGTAGATTTTTCAAAAATGACACAACCACCGCAATTAGGTTCTACCTGCTTAGCTGATGTTAATAATTTCTTGCTCGGAGACAATGGCGCAGCAAGAAATTATGGACCCCAAAAAGGAGCGTCTGCCAGCGATATTGAAGTTCTAGAAGCTGGCTTGATGCATTTTATGCACATAACTGAAACAAAAGACTTTGCAGGAGCGGGCGCGGCAGGAGGTACGTCATTTGGTTTGAATGTTGGTTGGGGAACTTCACTCAATTCCGGAGCCAAAGTAATCGCCGAAGTTATCGGATTGCAAGAAGAGATTAATAATTCCGATATTGTGATTACTGGAGAAGGACGATTCGATCAACAAAGTGCGCAAGGCAAAGCAGTTGGATTAATTCAAGAACTCTCTGCCAAATATAAAAAGCGAGTACTTCTATGTGTCGGAAGTAGTGCTATTGATTTTTCTTCCAACCACCTCTCCGGAGTTGTTCTCGAGGAGTTGGCTGGCAGTAAAGAGGAGGCGATGTCAGAATCACTACAGTGGTTAGTAAAAGCGGGAGAATTATTAGCCCTACAAGTGTGAAAGCGATAAACTAGGCCCTGCACAAGGAGACGTCGCATAGCCCGGTCGAGTGCGCCTCACTGCTAACGAGGTAAGGTGTAAAAGCCTTCGGAGGTTCAAATCCTCTCGTCTCCGCAGATAGATAAGTGAAGGAGTCCACGCGTGCCAACGTTTAGAGTCGCAATCGTTGGCGCAGGACCCGCTGGTTATTTCGCAGCGCAAGCACTTCAAAACGCACAGAGTGAAGATAAAACATTTGCCATCGACATGATCGAACGCTTACCAACTCCGTGGGGTTTGGTTCGAAGTGGTGTTGCACCAGATCATCCAAAGATTAAAACCGTGTCGAAAGTATTTGAAAAGATTGCAACCGCCGGAAACTTTCGTTTATTTGGAAATGTCGAATTAGGTACCGATGTTCAACTCAGTGATCTACAAGCAAAATACGACGCGGTAATTATTGCTACAGGTACCTCTTTGGGAAGAAAACTCGGGATACCTGGAGAAGAGTTAAAGGGATATTTATCGGCTGCCGATTTTGTACCTTGGTATAACGCACACCCTGATTACACAGAAGTCAATGTGCCACTAGAGGCAGACACAGCAATTGTTATTGGCGCCGGAAACGTTGCAATGGATGTTGCGCGTATGTTGGCCCTAGACCCATCTGAACTCGATCCAACAGATACTGCAAATCATGCGCTCGCCGAATTTAAAAAGAGCAACATACGCAAGGTTTATATCTGCGCTCGCCGCGGTGCAGAACACGCCGCATTTACATCCCCTGAACTTCGCGATCTACCGAAACTCCAACACACAAATGTGATTATCAGTAAGAGTGATATTGATGCGGCCATTACCGCAGCTGGCGATGCTCCGGAAAAAGATGTGAAGAGCAATTTGGATGCAATGCTCGCAATTGCCGTACACGAGAAGGCAAACCATGCTCGCACTATGGAGTTCTTATTTCACCACGTTCCAACAGAAATTAGGGGCACTAGTCAAGTTCAAGAAGTTGTATTTAAAACTCCTGCTGGCGAAAAAGTTATTAAGTGCGGCTTAGTGATTAGTGCTATTGGCTACGACGCGCATCCACTGGCTGGCGTGACCTATGAAAAAGGCAAAGTTCTAAATACAGATGGTCGCGTGAAAGATAATCTCTACGTTGTTGGCTGGGCAAAGCGCGGGCCATCCGGAGTTATCGGCACAAACAAAAGCGATGCTGCTGGTGTAATTGAATTGATTATCTCCAACCTCACAACACCAAAGAATTCTGGAGACATTAATGATCTCATTGGTGTACACAAAGTCATCACCCAAAGCCACTGGGAGGCAATAAATACGGCTGAAGTTTCTAGCGGTGAATCACTAGGAAAACCTCGTGTGAAAGTCACCGATAAAAACGAGTTGCTACGTTTGGGCGGCTTTTAAAGTTAGTTAATTAGCAAGCGCTTCAAAAACAACAGCAACAACAGAAGCACCAGCATCTTCATTGCCTTGTGCGCGTTCGCCAATCCAACCGGCTCGACCATGTTTTGGTGCCATCGCAGCAGTAGCAGTAACACCCGCACGGGCTGCAACACCCGCTGCATTTAATCCTGCTTGCAATTCTGTTGCACTATTTAATGCAACGGATGCTGGATGCAGTGCATCTAAAAGTGTGCGTTCGCCCAACGCTGCTTTGCCACGTGCAGCAATTCCGTCATACGCCGCGGTTACGGAAAGCTGTGCATTTTTTAGTGCATCGCCATCAGCAACAGCAGCGGATGCACGGATAAATCCTGTTGCAAATAGCGTTCCAAATGTTGATGGAGCAAATTTTGCAATTTCGCGGCCAATTAACATCAGATCAGCTTTAAGGTCACCAGTTGCACCGGCAGCACCAGAGCGTAATCCTTTAGCAATATTGCCAGCAGTAATTCCTAGATCACCATCGCCAGCCACAGCGTCTAACTCTTCAAATTTTTTAGAGTTACTTTCGAGCGCAGTGGCTACCTTTTCGAGAGCGTCGGTAAAAGCACTCATGCCTGAGTAAAGAATGGTGTGTGCACTGGAGTGTTTATGTAATTGAGTAGTTCGTCATCAACACGAATAACACTGATAGAAGCACCAGCCATTTCTAGTGAAGTCGCGAATTCGCCAACGTATGCACGTGCAACATCTACGCCATAACCCTTAAGAGTTTTCTTAGCGTGACGGAACATGATGTAAAGCTCTTCTGGCGGTGTAGCGCCCAAACTATTCATTAGTACGCATACTTTGTCACCGCTCTTGAGATCAAGGTCATTTTTAATTGCAGTAAGTAACTCTTCTGTAATTTGATCCGCGGTTTCTAGCGCACTCTTGCGAATTCCAGGTTCGCCATGGATGCCCATGCCGATTTCCATTTCGCCGGCTTTAACTTCAAAAGTTGGATGTCCAACTGCGGGAAGTGTTACTGGACTTAGGGCAACGCCCATAGTGCGAGTTTGCGCAGAAGCTTTCTTTGTAACTGCGACAACCTCATCGAGTGATAATCCTTTTGCTGCAGCAGCGCCAGCAACTTTGTACAAAAAGAAAATTCCAGCAATACCGCGACGTCGCGCTTCTTCACCCTTTGGTGCTGATGCGACATCGTCTGCACCTACAACCGTTTCAACACGAATTCCTTCGGCTGCGGCAAGTTCTGCTGCGAAATCAAAATTAAAAACATCTCCGCCATAATTTCCATAAATGTAAAGAACGCCTGCACCAGAATTAACTTGCTTAGTTACAGCAAGCATCTGTTCTGCAGTTGGACTTTGGAAAACATCACCGACTGCAACGCCATCGAGCATGCCTTTTCCAACATAACCAAGAAAGAGTGGAAGATGGCCTGAGCCACCCCCTGTTGTAATCCCAACCTTGCCTGCAACTGGTGCATCGGCTCGGACCAGGGCGTGATTGTCTCCATCGACTGCTTTGAGTTGGGTTGGATAGGCCAGAAGGATGCCCTCTAACATCTCATTGACGAACTCTGTTGGGACGTTCAGGATCTTTTGCATGAAGTAAGCCCACCTTCTTGGAAACTAACGATTGATAACAAAAACGTTATAAAAAGTTATCTTTATATAACGGAACTATTGGCGCATTTTGTTAAAGCAGAATATATTCATCTTACCCTTAGGGGTCAATCCCAAACCGATCCCCCTTAAATATGCAAAAAGGAGCACGAATGAAGAAGTACAAGTTCGCAGCAGCAGCTGCCGCAGCAGCCCTGGTTTTAACAGGCTGCAGTTCAGGCGGAGATTCAGCTGCCGATAAGCGTTACGTAGTTTCTGTGAAGTTGATCGGCGTCGGCTGGTTCGACAACATGGAAAAAGGAATTAGCGCATGGGCTACTGAAAAAGGTATCGATGCAACAATGACAGGTGCGACAGATGCATCACCAGAGAAGCAATCAAAGATGGTTGAAGATCTTATTGCTCAAGGAGTTACCGGAATTGGAATTGTTCCAAATGACGTAGCTTCAATCGATGGTGTTATTGCTAAAGCAAAAGAAGCTGGAATTTATGTTGTAACTCACGAAGCTGGCGGAATTCAAAACGCTGACGCTGATATTGAAGCATTTGATAATGCTGCATACGGCGCAGTCATGATGGATAACCTACAAGCTTGCATGGGCGGGAAAGGCAAGTACGCAGCGTTTGTTGGAACACTTACAAACGGAAGCCACAATGAATGGGTTGCTGGAGCATTTGCACAAGCACAGGCTAAGTACCCAGGAATCACACGCGTTGTAGATCCAATTGAGTCTAAAGAAGATGCAGATGTTGCATACAACAAGACAAAGGAACTTCTAAAGAAGTATCCAGATCTCACAGGCATTGAAGGCTCATCAGCTAACGACGTAGTCGGTATCGGCCGCGCTGTTGAAGAACTTGGTCTTAACGACAAAGTTTGCGTAATGGGTACATCAATTCCTTCAATGACAAGCAAGTACTTGGCTACCGGAGCGATCGATAAGATCTTCTTCTGGGATTCAGCACTTGCAGGTCAAGCAATGTTGAATATGCTTGAAATTCTTACTGGTGGTGGAGAAATCACCGAAGGTTTGGATCTCGGCGTTCCAGGATATGAAAGCATCAAGAAGATTGCTGGAACCATGGTTGGATGGGCAGGCGCAGCCTGGGTCATTGTTGATAAAGACAACATGGATCAATACAACATCTAACTATCAAGTAGATAAGCTCAAAAAGAGTGGGGCGCGGAATTCCGCGCCCCACTCTTACTTAAAAGATAATAAAATAATTTAACCACCTCAGAGCAAAGAAAGGCATAGCATAGAAGATGTCTACATTGCTTATTGCCGAATATGGCGTAGAAAATATTGTTAAATCCTTCGGTGGGGCAAAAGCATTGGCAGGCGTTTCTCTTTCGGTAAAAGGTGGAGAAGTTCACTGCATCGCAGGTGAAAATGGTTCTGGAAAATCCACTCTTATTAAAATTATGAGCGGTGTGCATGCACCAGACACTGGCCTTATTCAATTAGGTGAAAAAACATTTACTCATCTCTCACCACGTGAAGCAGTCCGAGAAGGCGTACAAGTAATTTTTCAAGATTTCTCACTTCTTCCAAATATAACAGTGGCTGAAAATATCGCCCTTCCAACTTATATTTCTCAAAATTCACATTTTCTCAGCAAGAAAACGTCAAAAGAAATTGCACGCACCGCCCTTGATTTAATTGGCGTAGATATTGACATCAATTCACCAGTTGCTGATATTTCAATTGCATCCAAGCAACTTATTGCTATCGCTCGCGCAACAAACCTCGGCGTAAAAATGTTGTTTATGGACGAACCAACAACTGCGCTAACTAGAAAAGAAATCAAGCGGCTCTTTGAAGTTGTCGAGCAGATCAAAGCACGTGGTGTTGCGACTGTATTTGTTAGTCATAAGATTGATGAAATTCAAGAAATCTGCAATACAATTACAATTTTGCGAAATGGCGAAGTAGTTGCAGATGGCTTGATGAAAGATTACAAGCGCGATGCAATTTCAGAGGCCATGACCGGGCTAAATATTTCAGAGACTCGTATTGCACCACCACTTAAAAAATCCACTACCAAAGTTATTGAAGTAAAGAAATTAACCACCAAACCAACTTTTGCAGATGTTTCATTCTCAATTGCTCCCGGCGAAATTCTTGGAATCACTGGCCTTTTGGGATCCGGACGCACAGAGCTTGCAGAAGCTATTTTTGGCCAATATCCAGTTGATTCTGGCGAGATTATTGTTGATGGAAAATCAATTCACCTTAACTCTTCATCTGCTGCCATCAAAGCAGGTATTGGTTATGTTCCACCAGATCGACTTACACAAGGTTTGTTTTTAGAACAATCAATTCTTCGCAATCTCGTTGCTGTTGGAATTGATCAGTATCAAGGAAGAGGCGGAAGCCTTGCAAAAAAACGCCTTCTCGAAGCGGGCGAAAAATGGATTAAGAATTTACGGATTAAAACAAATAATTCACAAAACCCAGTTACTTCACTATCGGGTGGAAACCAGCAGCGCGTAGTTCTCGCAAAGTGGCTAGCAATGAATCCACATTTAATGATTTTGAATGGTCCAACTGTTGGTGTTGATATTGGATCAAAGCGCGAAATTCTCGAAATTATTCGCGACAGGGCTCAAGAAAGAATGGCATTTTTAGTTGTTTCAGATGACATTCCAGAGTTGGTTCAAATCTGCCATCGCGTTTTAGTTATTAAAAATGGTCAGGTATCCAAAGAATTTAGTGAATCTGAGCTTGATGAGAATATTTTGTACAAGGAGTTGAGTTAACAATGAACATAAAAAAACTCTTACTCCGTAATGAGACCGCTTTAATAATTGCAATTATTCTCCTATCCATTGCCATTGGGGTAAAGAGCCCAGAGTTTTTCACTATTTCAACACTCTTTGATATCTTTAGATCTTCATTTGTTCAACTTCTTTTCGCACTCGGAGTCTTAGTCGTCATCATCAGCGGTGGAATCGATGTCTCATTCCCGATCGTCGGTATTTTTGCTGGATACACGGCAGTCGTCATTATGCAGAAATTTGATCTTAATCAAAATAGTTTGATGATTCCAATTGCTTTAGCGATCCTTATCGGAATTGTTCTTGGTGGACTTAACTCATTAGCTATTGCTAGTTTTGGAATTCCAACCTTGATTGCAACACTGGGTACTGCGGGTATTTTCCGTGGAGTCATGCTCACTTTTATCGGCTCATCATTTATCAGCGATATTCCTGTAGGACTCGATAACTTTGCAACCGCCGACTTGCTACAAGTGCAGCCAGAGCAAGGAACATTGGCTCGTTTGCACGTTTTAATTATTCCAATCGCGATCATCACAATTCTTGTCTCAGTGCTTCTTAACCGCACGATGTTTGGACGTTCTGTCTACGCACTCGGCGGTGGAGTCGAAGCAACGCGTCGCCTTGGTATTTCTGTAAAACGCACACAGGCAAAGATTTATATGCTGGTGGGTGCTTTATCTGGCTTAGCAGGAATCTTGTATGTATCTCTGCAACGTAAAGCCAATCCGTATGATTTAGCTGGATCCGAACTCGACATAATCGCGGCAGTTGTTCTTGGCGGCGCCAGCATCATGGGTGGCTATGGAACAGTCTTTGGAACTGTGCTGGGTGTAATTCTTATTAGCTTAATTAAAAATAACTTAATTCTTCTGGGAGTAAGTGGTTCCTGGCAACGTGCAGCCGTTGGCGCACTGCTCTTAATTGGTATCACTGTCCAGGCAATAAATGAAACGCGAAAAGCAAAAAATCGTCGTGTTTCAACGAATGATGAGGCGGCTTAATCATGAATGAGCGTTGGAGCAAATTAAACGGTGGCCTATTGGCTGATCGCAAAATTACACAGTTGTTAGCAATAACAATTGGAACACTTTTGGTTTTCTCAATACTTTCACCAAATATTTTCTTTTCTCCAAATAACTTTAAGTCGATGTCATATCAAGTTCCAGAAATTGCAATTCTCAGCATTGCAGTCATGCTCTCAATGCTTACTGGCGGAATCGATCTTTCGATTGTTTCGATTTCTAATGCTGCAGCACTTGTTGCAGCATGGGTTATGACAAGTCATAGTGACACAACAGGAACCGAATCTTTAATGTGGATTATTATTGCGTGCTTACTGGGAATTATTGTCGGATTAATTGCAGGTGGCATTAACTCAATATTGGTTGCAAGATTAGATGTCACACCAATTCTTGCAACGCTTGCAACAATGACACTTTTTAACGGAATTGCTATTGGTATGACAGATGGAATTTCAGTCTCTGGTCTACCTGAACAATTCATGCGTGTTGGCAATGGAACATTCTTTGGAATTCCAACGCCATTTGTTTTGATGATCATCATCGCTGGGGCTGTTGGTCTTTGGATTAACAAAACCACTCTTGGTTTAAAAATCTTCCTAGTGGGCACCAACCGCAAAGCAGCTCAATACAGCGTTATGGGCGACCGCAAAGTAATTGCTTGGGTTTACTTAGCATCAGGCTTCTTGTCAGCACTGGCCGGCCTCATCATCGCTTCACGTACATCGGCAGCAAGTCCGGACTTTGGCTCTTCTTACATTCTTCTTGCAATCGTGATTGTTGTGCTCGGTGGCGTAAATCCAATGGGCGGCTTCGGAACTGTCACCGGCGTAATTCTTGCAACAGCAGTACTACAGATGGTTGCCTCAGGATTTAATGCACTGCGCTTTAGTCAATTCTTCTATCTTGCCGCACAAGGTGGGGTACTCATATTTGTAATGATTCTAAATGTGGCTCTTGAGCGAAGAAGAGTTAATAAATCTATTGCTAAGTCTATGAGATCCTAATGTCACTTATTGAACGCCTAGAAAAGTACTGTCTCACTCCTGCCATGGCGGGATTCGAAGATGAGATGATAAAAAAATTAAAAACAGATTTAAAAGATCATGTTGATGAGATTCGAGTAGATGTCCTGGGCAATGTGATTGCAACTATTAAAGGAACATCACCTGAAGGTTCAGATTTAATGATTTTTGCTCACACGGATTCACTTGGAATGATCGTCAGAGGCGTTGAAGAAAACGGATTTATCCGAATCGAAAGAGTTGGCGGAGTTCCAGAGAGAATCTTGGCAGCATCTAATGTAATTTTGCAAACATCTTCGGAGAAAATTGTTAATGGAGTAATTGGTTTTGTTTCTCACCACCTGACTCCGCCAGAAGATAAATACAAAGTTAAACCAATCGGTGAGTGTTATGTAGATATTGGTGCGACGAATGCAAAGGAAGTTGCCGATGCTGGAGTAAAAATCGGTACGCCAGTTTTATACAGACCAAGTTTTGAAAAACTCATTAACAACAGAGTTGCGGCTACATCGCTAGATGATCGCGGCGGTTGCGCTCTTCTCGTTGAGTTAGCAGAGCACTTTGCTAAGCACCGTCCAAAAGCAACACTGCATTTAGTTGGAACAGTCCAAGAAGAATTTAATCTGCGCGGTGCAATGGTTGCGGCCCAACAAATTCATCCAACTGCTGCCATAAGTATTGATCTAGTTGCAGCCTCTGATACTCCTGATATCCATGGGGGAAATGCAGTAGAAGTTGGCGCTGGCCCAGTAGTTGGCACATACACATTTCATGGTCGTGGGACACTCAATGGTTTAATTCCGCACCCACGTTTGCTGGCGCTCGTCGAAGAGTCCGCACAATCACAAAAGGTTGATCTACAACGTCACGCAACAATTGGGTTACTAACAGATGCTTCATACGTTCAACTAGTCGGAGAAGGCATTGCATGCGTGGATGTTGCATGGCCAACTCGTTACACGCACTCAGGTGTTGAAGTATGTTCACTCGATGACTTAGAGAATTTAAAGAAATTACTCATCGGAGTAGTTGAAAAATTTCCTGTAGAAGAAAACTTCTCCAGAGGTTAACTCTCACAAAAGGGATGCACCATGGGACAAGACTTACTTCTCGGAATTGATATTGGTACCTATGAATCAAAAGGTGTCTTGACTACTCCTCAAGGAAAAGTAATTGCACAAGCAACAATTGCCCACAAGCTTTTATTTCCACGCGCAGGATGGGCAGAACACGATCCTGAGTTAACGTGGTGGGGAGATTTCTGTAATCTGTCCAAGCAATTACTTGCCACCGATGGTGTTTCACCAAGTGATATTAAAGGCGTCGGAGTCAGTGCGATTGGTCCAGATGTATTGCCTATTGATGAAAACTTTAATCCACTTCGTATGGGAATTTTATACGGCGTTGATACTCGAGCAGTCGAAGAAATCGACGAACTCAATGCAATCTATGGCGAAGACACAATTTTTAACGCAACAGCAAATACTTTATCTTCGCAATCAACAGGTCCAAAGATTCTATGGATTAAGAAAAACGAACCTGAAGTGTATAAAAAAGCGCGCTGGTTTGTTGATGCAACAACTTTTATCGTTGCTCGATTAACTTCTCGAGTTGTTGTTGATCACTTCTCAGCCGGCACCATGGTTCCGATGTATGACCCTTGGAAAAATCAGTGGAGTGATAAATACTGCAAAGAAATTTTAGATATTAATCAACTTCCAGAGCTTATGTGGAGCCACGAATTAGCAGGTCACATCATTGAATCTGCTTCAAAAGCCACTGGTTTAGCCGTTGGAACCCCTGTTTCTGTGGGCACAAT
>JBEENC010000002.1:0-26655 GCA_041192285.1 Actinomycetota bacterium | reverse complement strand
ATACATCGTGCCTAATCCTCACGGAGTTTTGGTTGTTGATTTTGGAGCGCAATACGCCCAACTCATCGCACGCCGAGTCCGTGAAGCAGATATTTATTCAGAGATAGTTCCATCATCAATTACTGCATCAGAAATAAGTGCAAAAAGCCCTGAAGCAATCATTCTCTCCGGTGGACCATCGAGTGTGTATGCAGAAAATGCACCATCTGTAGACCCTGCAATCTTTGCTCTGAACATTCCAATATTTGGTATTTGTTACGGCTTCCAAGCAATGGCTGCCGCCCTTGGCGGGGTTGTAAGCCAGACAGGTAAATCAGAGTTTGGACGTACGCAAATAAAAGTTAACGCAGGTTCAAAAGTTTTTGCATCGTTGCCATTAGAGCAACGAGTATGGATGTCACATGGTGACGCCGTGACTGAAGCACCATGTGGATTTAGCGTGACAGCAAGTACTAGCGGTACTTCTATTGCAGCTTTCGAGAGCGCGAATGCACAGTTATCAGGTGTTCAGTTTCATCCCGAAGTTCTGCACTCCGAACACGGGCAAGCAATTCTTACAAACTGGCTCATCAATATTGCTAAGTGTTCTCCAACATGGACGACTGCAAATATCGCTCTGACCGAAGTTGAAAAAGCTAAAAAACAAATTGGAAATAAAAGAGTTATCTGCGGGCTTTCAGGTGGCGTGGATTCAGCAGTTGCTGCAGCAATAATTCAAAAAGCGGTTGGAAATCAACTTACATGTGTCTTTGTAGATCACGGATTGCTTCGAAGCGGAGAATCAGAACAAGTTCAAAGAGATTTTGTTGCATCCACCGGAGTAAATCTTGTTGTAGTAGACGCGGTAGATCAATTCTTAGATGCCCTCAAAGGTGTCAGCGATCCTGAAACAAAACGAAAAATTATCGGCCGCGAATTTATTAGATCCTTTGAAAAAGCTGCTCGCGATATTGCAAGTGGTGGCGAAGTTGAATTCTTGGTTCAGGGAACTCTGTATCCAGATGTCGTCGAATCTGGTGGCGGCACAGGAACAGCCAATATCAAGTCGCATCACAATGTTGGCGGCCTTCCTGATGATCTTAAATTTAGTTTGGTCGAACCACTGCGCGCACTCTTTAAAGATGAAGTTCGAAACGTTGGCATCGAGTTAGGTTTGCCCGAAGAAATTGTGTGGCGCCAACCATTTCCTGGTCCTGGTCTAGGCATTCGAATCATTGGAGAAGTAACCCGAGATCGTTTAGAAATTTTGCGTGCTGCAGATCTCATCGCTCGTGAAGAGTTAAAGTCGGCAGGTTTGGACAGAGATATTTGGCAGTGCCCAGTAATTTTGTTGGCAGATGTGCGAAGCGTGGGAGTACAAGGAGATGGACGCACATATGGTCACCCCATCGTTTTACGCCCAGTATCTAGCGAAGATGCCATGACTGCGGATTGGTCACGAGTTCCCTATGAAGTTCTTGAGAAGATTTCGACACGAATCACTAATGAGGTGCGCGAAGTAAATCGAGTCGTGTTAGATGTGTCCAGTAAGCCGCCAGCAACGATCGAGTGGGAGTAGAAATGTCACGCTTTAATAAGGTTTCACTAATTCTGTTGACGATGGCTGTTATATCTTTAACAGGATGCAGTCGTACTGAAGAAACGTCACAACCTGCTCCAGTAACAGAAGATGGAATTACCTGCACCGAAACAAAGGCTACGGGCCATGATCCAAAAGATATTCCAACGCCAACCGCAGTGCTTACTGAATTTCCAAAGACATTCACTCTCATCACCAATTGTGGAAATATCGTTATAACAACAGTTGGAGCAAAAGCTCCCTTTGCCATGACATCAATCGCTGCTCTTGCAAAGGGTGGTTATTACGATGATTCTCTCTGTCATCGCTTAACGACAGAAGGATTATTTGTTTTGCAATGTGGAGATCCGACGGCGACGGGAAGTGGCGGGCCGCAATTTACCTTCCCTGATGAAAATTTGCCAGAAAATACTGACAATAATTATCCAGAAGGCAGTGTTGCTATGGCTAATTCAGGTCCTAATACAAATGGCAGCCAATTCTTCTTGGTCTATGCAAATACAACTCTTGCGCCTAGTTACACAATGTGGGGAACTATCACGTCAGGTCTAGATATTGTTAAAGCTATTGCTAAGGCTGGCGCTGCTGGTGGAGCACCAGATGGAAAGCCCGTAAAAACTATTGCAATCCAAAAGGTGTTAGTAAATTAATTTGTCTTAATTATCTTAAACGCTTCAGCAAGCCTTCCTTCGGCAAATCCTGCCGCAGCTGCATTTCGTCCGCCCCATTCGCGAACCATTGTGTCTAAATCTGGATTGTGAGATGTTTGAGACGCATGAGCATGTAGAGCTTTCATTTTAAGATCAAAAGTTTCTGTGACATCAACGAAGTGATCAGGATGTGCAAATCCCATCATCCACACTTCGCTTACTTTCCACGGTTGAAGTTTTTCTTTTTCTAACAAATCTGTAAATGCAAAGGGATTACGTGCATCTGGATACACGGCTTGAATTGCTGCCTCACCAGCGGCTAAGTGATCTGGATGACTGGCTCCAATTCTTTCCCAATTGCGTTCTGGGCTCTGGCACACCATTCGATCTGGTTGCACGCGGCGAATTTGACGCACAATATCTTTTCGAAGTGCAATCGTTGCTTCAAGGTGACCATCTACATAATTTAAAAACGTAATATCTGTAACACCAATTACTGCTCCTGCTTCACGCTGTTCGCGCTGGCGAACTTGTGGCATGTCTTCTTTAGAAATACCGGATTCTTCGCCACCTTGGTCGCCATTGGTACAGAGCACGTAAGAAACTTGTATACCTTTTTTAACCCACTGTGCAATTGTTCCTGATGCTCCAAAATCTGAATCATCAGGGTGGGCGTTAATAACAAGTGCGCGCTTGATTTCGCTATCGGCGATCGGTTCCATATCGCAAGCCTAATAGACTCACCGCCATGGAAAGTACCGACCCCTTACTAGAAGGGCTTAATCCGCAACAACAAGCAGCTGTTATTCATACTGGCGGACCACTTCTTGTAGTTGCTGGTGCTGGCTCTGGAAAAACTCGCGTTCTCACACGCAGAATTGCGTATCTCATGGCACGTCGTGGTGTCGCTCCGTATGAAATATTGGCAATTACTTTTACAAATAAAGCCGCGGGCGAAATGAAAGAACGCGTTGCCGCTCTAGTTGGTCCCGTTGCGAAATCTATGTGGGTCTCAACATTTCACTCTGCATGCGTTCGTTTATTGAGGCAGGAGGCAGTGCGATTAGGTTACGGAAATTCATTTAGCATTTACGACTCAGCAGATAGTTTGCGACTAATTACAATTGTTGCAAAAGAACTCAATTTGGATCCTAAGCGTTATCCCGCTCGCCAATTTCAATCAATTATCTCCAATGCCAAAAATGAATTAATGGGTCCACATGACTACGTCAATACAACCAAGAATCAATTTGAAGAGGTTGTTGCAGATGTTTACGCCATCTATCAACGTAGATTGCAACAGGCTAATGCCATGGACTTTGATGACCTGATTCTAAAAACAGTCGAAGTTTTACAAAAGTTTCCAGAAGCGAAGGCTCGTTTGCGTTCACGATTTAAGCACGTCCTAGTCGATGAGTATCAAGATACAAATCATGCTCAATACATATTGGTCAAAGAGTTGGTAGGAAGCGCTCAGGAAGGCTTGTCGCCAGCTGAGTTATGCGTCGTCGGCGATGCTGACCAATCAATTTATGGTTTCCGTGGAGCAACGATTCGAAATATCTTGCAATTCGAATTGGATTACCCAAATGCCACAACAGTTTTGCTCGAACAAAATTATCGTTCTACACAAAATATTCTCTCAGCGGCGAATGCGGTAATTACAAAGAATGAAAGCCGCAAAGAGAAGAATTTATGGTCTGAAGCAGGATCAGGTGCTCCACTAGTTGGATACGTTGCAGAATCGGAACACGATGAGGCAGAATTTGTAAAAGATGAAATTCGCGAACTACAACGAAGCGGTCAATCTGAGCCAGGTGATACTGCAATTTTTTATCGCACTAACGCCCAATCCCGTGTATTTGAAGAAGTTTTCATGCGCTCTGCGCTGCCATACAAAGTCGTGGGTGGGCTTCGCTTCTACGAGCGAAAAGAAATCAAAGATCTCTTGGCTTACCTGCGCGTCTTAGCGAATCAAGAAGATGAAATATCACTTCGAAGAGTTATTAATGTTCCAAAACGTGGAATTGGCGATCGCGCAATTGAGTGCGTAGATCTGTATGCACAAACAAATAATCTTTCATTCTGGAGTGGGTTGTCTCAATGCGATCAAGCACCGAGCATGCCAAATCGCGCAGCACAATCTGTAAAAGAGTTTGTATCAATGATGATTGCACTTCGCACATTAGTTGAGGCCAAAACCCGACCTTCTGTAATTATCGAGGCAATTCTTGAGCAATCAGGGTTGCTTGGCGAATTATCTTCGAGTTCCGATCCACAAGATGAAGTTCGAGTCGAAAATCTTAAAGAGCTTGTAGCAGTTTCTATGGAGTATGAAGAAAGGCCATTTGAAGAATTAGGAGAAGACGAAGAAATTTCACTTGCTGGTTTCTTGGAAAAAGTTTCGCTTGTCGCAGATGCTGATGAAATTCCAGAAGGTGAAGACCATGGTGGCGTCGTAACACTTATGACACTACACACTGCAAAGGGTTTGGAATTTCCCACTGTGTTTCTTACCGGAATGGAAGATGGAATATTTCCGCACTCACGAACATTGGGTGAGAAAGATGAGATAGAAGAAGAACGTCGCCTGGCATACGTTGGACTTACACGCGCAGAAAAAAGACTTTATATTTCACGCGCCGAATATCGATCATCATGGGGATCGCCTACATATAACCCTGCTTCACGTTTTCTAGATGAAATTCCGGAAGGAGTTATCGAGTGGCGAAATCAGGCCGGAACATCATCACTGTCTCCATCCCTAACACGTAAGCCACGAGTAGCAACAACAGCGCCTCCTCGAGCAACTGGAAAGAAAAGCAATGCAATGCAATTAGCAGTGGGTGAGCGTGTGTCACATGACACATTCGGACTCGGAAGTGTTGTGGCTATTGCAGGTGAAGGAGATAAGTCTGAAGCCACCATAAACTTCGGACAGTACGGTGAGAAGCGATTACTGCTGCGATATGCACCAGTTGAGAAGCTCTAGTATTAGCAAATACTTTTTACGATATGACTGGAGTTTTTTGTGGATCTCTTTGAATATCAGGCTCGAGATCTCTTTGAAAAATACGGAGTTCCAGTACTCCCAGCAGCGATTGCAACTACTTCAGAACAAGCTCATGATGCTGCAGCAAAAATTGGCGGCAAAGTCGTTGTAAAAGCTCAGGTAAAAGTTGGCGGTCGCGGCAAAGCGGGTGGCGTAAAAGTTGCAGCCAATGCTGATGAAGCAAAAGAAAAGGCTGGCGCAATACTTGGGATGGATATCAAAGGACACACAGTTCGAACTGTGATGATTGCCCAAGCTGCGCCCATTGATTCTGAATATTATTTAGCAATTTTGTTGGATCGTTCTAACCGCACATTTTTAGTTATGGCTTCTGTTTCGGGTGGAATGGATATCGAAGAAGTTGCACACACAGCACCAGAAAAACTCGCCAAAATACCAGTTGATGCAAATAGTGGAATCACTCCAGCTAAGGCCAAAGAAATCATCGCTGCAGCAGCTTTTCCAACTGATATTGCTCCACAAGTCGAAGAAGTTCTCTTAACTCTCTGGAAGGTTTTCCAATCCGAAGACGCAACCCTTGTGGAAATCAATCCATTAGTAAAAACAACTGATGGGAAAATTATTGCCCTAGATGGCAAAGTAACTTTGGATGATAATGCTGGATTTAGACATCCTGATCATGAAGCACTTATTGATCATACGCAAACTAATGCTTTAGAGGCTGTAGCAAAAGAGAAGGATCTCAATTACGTAAAACTTGATGGCCAAGTTGGAATTATTGGCAATGGTGCTGGACTTGTTATGAGCACCCTAGATGTCGTTGCTTATGCTGGCGAAAAATTTGGGGGAGTACGTCCCGCAAACTTCTTAGATATTGGTGGTGGAGCATCCGCGCAAGTAATGGCAGACGGGCTTTCAATCATTTTGGGTGATGCTGACGTAAATAGTGTTTTTGTCAATGTATTTGGCGGAATTACTGCCTGTGATGCTGTTGCAAATGGAATTGTTCAGGCACTCGAACTTCTTGGTTCTAAAGCGACTAAACCAATCGTTGTTCGTTTAGATGGAAATAACGTTATTGAAGGACGTGCGATTTTGAAAGCCGCAGCGCATCCACTCATTGAGCAGGTAGACACGATGGATGGCGCAGCAAATCGTGCTGCAGAATTGGCGGCTAAGTAATGTCTATTTTTATCAATGAAAAAAGTATTGTAATTGTTCAAGGAATGACAGGTGCCGAAGGAACTAAACACACAAAACGCATGCTTGTATCTGGAACAAAAATTGTTGGTGGCGTGACACCCGGCAAAGGTGGTCAAAGCGTTGATATTGATGGACATACATTGCCAGTTTTCAACACTGTTGCAGAGGCCATGAGTGCGACAGGAGCAAACACTTCAGTTGTATTTGTTCCACCAAAATTTGCAAAAGCAGCCGTCATTGATGCAATTGATGCAGATATGCCACTTGTTGTAGTTATTACTGAAGGAATTCCGGTTCATGATTCAGCGAGTTTTTATGCTCACGCAGAAAGCAAAGGAACAACTCGAATTATTGGACCAAATTGTCCAGGACTCATCAGTCCCGGTAAATCAAATGTTGGAATTATTCCTGCAGATATTACGAGCAGCGGACCAATTGGTTTGGTTTCAAAGTCAGGAACTTTGACGTATCAGATGATGTACGAATTGCGAGATATTGGTTTCAGTACCGCTGTAGGAATTGGTGGAGATCCAGTAGTAGGAACAACGCATATTGATTGCTTGCGTGCATTTCAAGATGATCCCGATACAAAAGCAATTGTCATGATTGGTGAAATTGGTGGTGATGCTGAAGAACGCGCGGCCGCATTTATTAGCGAATATGTCACTAAACCAGTCGTAGGTTATGTCGCAGGGTTTACAGCTCCTGAAGGAAAAACAATGGGCCATGCGGGAGCAATTGTTTCTGGATCTTCAGGAACTGCGCAAGGTAAGAAAGATGCACTCGAAGCTGCTGGGGTAAAAGTTGGTAAGACACCAAGTGAGAGCGCGCAAATAATGCGCGCAATATTGGAGCGCTGATTCATATGTTTCAACGTGTCCTGTGGGTCTCGTTGTCACAAGTTTTTCGTAGCATCGCACTTGTTCTACTTCCAATTTCTTTCTTAACTCTGATTGCGTGGGCAACTGCTGGAAGTATTACTGGAAATACTTCTGATCCAATTCGTGCCGCTATGTGGGTGTGGTTGGGTATTCATCACATCCCATTCGCATTGAGCCTGCCACCTGCTGCAGTCGAAGGTTATCTTTCGTACTTACCACTGGGCGGATTACTGTTTCCATTTTTGGCAATTAGAAGTTCATTTACGCGCGCTGTTGAAAGACTAGATAAAGAAACTCATTTAGTAAATATTGCCCGAGTGCACTTCACTGTGATTTATTGCTTAATCGCCGAGCTGCTAATACTTGCTTCACAAACCGATGCAATTCGTCCAGTTTGGTATCTAGCAATTGTGGTTCTAATTCCTTGCGTTTATCTCACGACATTAACTGTTGGTAAAAAAGTGACACTGACCCAACCATTAAACTTTGGCACACGCATGGTTGCGCTCCTACTTGGAATTAGCACGTTATTCCTAACATTTTCACTCTTCATACATCTTTCAACCGTTAAGGATTTAATAACAGTTTTACGACCAGGAATTTTCGGTGGGTTCTTACTCTTGTTAATCAACATTGTGTACTTACCAAATGTGGCAGTTTCGTCTATGGCGTATTTGAGCGGCACTGGTTTTGGAGTTGGAACTAATACGTTGGTTTCTCCACTAGAACATACTGTGGCACAAATTCCGGCGCTACCTATTCTTGGAGCACTCCCAAGCACGGAGCACCCACAATTCTTATTTTCTATATTCTTCTTCGTAATGGCTGGCGCGTTATTAGCAAGTTGGACAATTACATTGAGTACTAGAGTTTTGTGGCAAAGTTATTTTGTAAGTGTATCTATTATTTTTCTCCTTACTTATTTTGCAAGTGGATCCCTACTGACTCAAGAAATGTCTACTGTTGGTCCTTCGTTATGGAAATTTCCACTCAGCGTTGCAGTTGAGATGGGAATCGGTATTGCTTTAGCAATATTTATTCCTCAGATATCGCTCCCTACTCGTAAAGCAAAAATAAATGAGTAAAAGTATTCTGATTCTGGCATCCGGCACAGGTTCATTAGCGCAATCAATAATTGTGGCAACGCAGAGGGGGGAAATTTCTGGCAACGTTATCGGCGTCTTAACGGATAAGCCAGATGCGCAAGTTGTTGAAAAGTGCGAAGTGCTCGGAGTGCCAATAATTACTCACCCCATGAGCAGTGACCGAAAAAGTTGGGACGAAGAACTTTTCTTGATCGTGCAATCTCTTGATCCAACACTTGTTGTGAGCGCTGGGTTTATGCGAATACTGGCACCTGAATTTATTTCAACGTTTAAGGTAATTAATAGCCATCCTGCGCTTTTGCCAAATTTTCCTGGAGCCCATGCTGTGCGAGATGCATTGGCAGCCAAAACTTGCCTCACAGGGGCAACAATTCATTGGGTCGATGCGGGTATAGATTCCGGAGAAATTATTGCCCAGCGTGAGGTGCCGGTTCTAGCAGATGATACAGAAGCAGTTTTGCATGAGCGCATTAAGATTGTTGAACGTGGCCTCATAGTTGCGACCATTTCAGATTTGTTAGATACGTTAGAGAGTAATCATGAGTAATCGCAAAAATATTCGCAGGGCACTCATTAGCGTTTATGACAAGAACCGTTTAGAAGAAATTGGTAAAGCTCTTAGTGCGGCTGGTATTAAAATTATCTCAACAGGATCTACGGCGAAAACACTTGCTGCTGCGGGCCTTGAAGTCACTGAAGTTAGTACCGTTACTGGATTTCCAGAAATAATGGGTGGAAGAGTGAAAACCTTGCATCCAGTAATTCACTCTGGAATTCTTGCAGATCAAGATAATCCCGAGCACATGTCTGCGATAAAAGGTTTAGGTATTGAAGCATTTGATCTAGTAATTATAAATCTCTATCCATTTGCAGAAACAATTGCATCCGGTGCATCTTTTCAAGAATGTATTGAACAAATCGATATTGGTGGCCCATCAATCCTTCGAGGAGCAGCAAAAAATCATGGATCAGTTGGCGTTATCTGCAAGACAGATCAGTACGATCAATTAATTGCAGCAATTACTGCAGGTGGATTTAGTGCACAAGAGCGTCAAAGTTTGGCGTTAGAAGTTTTTAGAACAACGGCCGAATATGACTTAACGATTGCTAACTGGCTTGGACGCAGCGAGAATTCAGAATTACCAGAGTGGTTTGGAAGAATCTTCACGCAAGAAAATATCCTGCGCTATGGAGAAAATCCGCATCAATCCGCAGCGATTTATAGTGGCGGTCCAGCGGGAATTGTTAATTCCAAACAATTGCATGGTAAAGAAATGTCATTTAACAATTACACAGATGCAGATGCTGCATGGCGTGCTGCATACGACCACCCAGAACCGTGCGTTGCAATAATCAAGCATGCAAATCCATGCGGAATAGCAATTGGAAAAGATATTACAACCGCTTATTCAAAAGCCCACGATTGCGATCCGATATCTGCTTTCGGGGGAGTAGTAGCTGCCAATAGAATTGTGACCACAGAGATGGCTCAAGCTTTGTCGGAGATTTTCACAGAAGTTTTAATTGCACCAGGCTATGAAAGCGCTGCACTAAAAATTCTCAGCCAAAAACCTTCCATTCGTATTGTGCAATGTGAAGAAACTGCTCTAGATTCAATTGAAATGCGTCCTGTAAGTGGTGGTATTTTGCTACAAGCGTTAGATGCATTAAATGCTCCGGGTGATTCGCCATCGTCATGGAAGTTAGTTGCAGGGCAACAAGTTAGTTCTGAAACTTTGAAGGATCTTGAATTTGCTTGGCGCGCTGTTCGGGCAGTCAAAAGCAATGCAATTATGTTGGCAAAGAATGGTGCAAGTGTTGGAGTTGGTATGGGTCAAGTAAATCGAGTTGATAGCGCTGAACTCGCTGTGAAGCGCGCAGGTAATCGTGCTGCTGGCAGTGTTGCATCCAGTGATGCTTTTTTCCCATTTGCTGATGGCTTACAAATATTGATTGATGCAGGAATTTCTGCAGTTGTTTCACCAGGTGGAAGTGTTCGAGACGAGGAAGTGATTGCAGCAGCAGAGCAGGCTGGAATCAGCTTATATTTCACAGGTACACGTCATTTCTCACACGCATAAATGCCAATAAGATAAGAGCATGAGCGCAACTATTCTCGACGGCAAGGCTTTAGCTGCATCAATTAAAAAAGATTTAGCAGTGCGTGTTGTTGAATTAAAGAAAAAGGGAATCACACCAGGACTTGGCACGGTATTAGTTGGGGATGATCCCGGTTCACATTCGTACGTTGGCGGCAAACATCGTGATTGCCAAGAAGTGGGTGTAACTTCAATCCGTGTAGATCTTCCAGGTAACGCATCGCAAGCAGATATTCTGGCTGCGATTAAAGGACTTAATAATGCAAAAGAGTGCACTGGTTATATTGTGCAATTGCCGATGCCTCAAGGAATTGATACGCAGGCTATTCTTGAAGCGATAGATCCAGCAAAAGATGCCGATGGATTGCACCCAATGAATTTAGGAAGATTAGTTGCGGGATACGATGCGCCACTTCCGTGTACACCTCGTGGAATTGTTGCGCTGTTACAGCACTATAACGTTTTAATTAAAGGTGCAGAAGTTACTGTCATCGGTCGCGGTCTAACAGTTGGTCGCCCCCTTGGCTTGTTACTCACCCGCAAGCAAGAAAATGCGACAGTGACGTTAACTCATACTGGCACCAAGGATTTAGCACGTCATACTCGTAATGCTGACATTGTTGTTGCAGCTATTGGTCAAGCACACTTTCTTAATGCTTCAATGATTAAGGCCGGAGCAATAGTTATTGACGTTGGAATTTCGCGAACAGATTCAGGATTAATTGGAGATGTTCATCCAGATGTAATAGATAAAGCTGGATTCGTTGCACCAATGCCAGGTGGAGTCGGCCCCATGACACGAGCGATGCTAGTTACGAATGTTGTAGACGCGTGTTCTTAGATTCGCGAGTAATTAAAATTGCCAGTTACGCTTTGGTAGTTACAGGCGTAATCTTGGGTGCCCTAAGTTTTGTCCGATCAGGATCACTTTTAATTGCATTAGGAACATTGGGAATTGCATTTCCCGCGCGGCATGTACGCACAATTGAGTTCTATTTCCCCGTGGGAATTGCAGTGGGACTCTTCGTCCTGGCAATTTCGCTGCCACATGGGTTGTAGAATTATCTTGATATCAAGGCATTATTAGGATCGAATGGTGAAAGAAGGATGCAATCCATGGCTGGCAAAGTAACTGTCGTCGGTGCAGGTTTTTATGGTTCAACAACTGCAATGCGATTAGCTGAATACAACGTATTCGACACAGTTGTATTAACTGACATTCTTGAGGGCAAGCCAGAAGGTTTGGCATTGGATATGAATCAATCTCGTTCTATCGAGGGATTTGAAACAAAAATTATTGGTGCAACCACTAGTGCAGATGGTGCTGGTTATGAAGCAACAGCAAATTCCGATGTTGTCATAATCACTGCAGGATTACCTCGCAAACCTGGCATGAGTCGCATGGATCTCATCGGCGTAAATGCTGGAATTGTCCGCGGAGTTGCTGAAAATATTGCTAAGCATTCACCGAAAGCGGTCATTATCGTGGTTTCAAATCCACTCGATGAAATGACAGCGCTAACTCAAATTGCAACTGCTTTTCCTTATAACCGCGTGATGGGTCAAGCAGGCATGCTTGATACTGCGCGCTTTACACATTTTGTTGCTGAAAAACTCAATGTTCCCGTGGCTTCCGTAAATACCTTAACTCTTGGTTCCCATGGCGAAACAATGGTTCCAGTTCCAAGTCGCTGCACAGTAAACGGCGCATCACTGAGCGAAAAATTATCACAAGCAGAAATAGATGAGCTTGTTGATCGCACAAGAAACGGTGGCGCAGAAGTTGTTGCATTACTAAAAACTGGTTCTGCTTATTACGCACCATCAGCTGCTGCAGCGCGAATGGCAAAAGCTGTTATTGAAGATTCTGGTGCAACCATGCCAGTGTGCGCATGGGTTGATGGGGAATACGGAATATCTGGGGTTTATCTTGGAGTTGAGGCTCAGATTGGTCGTCGAGGTATTAAAAAAGTTATAGAAACTAAACTTACTGATATTGAATTAGCAGCTTTAAAAGTTGCAGCCGAAGCAGTTCGTGCAAAACAAGCAGATGTACAAACACTCTAAGGGGAGCGCAGAGCATGGCCAAGATCAAAGTTGAAGGAACTGTTGTTGAATTAGATGGCGATGAAATGACTCGCATAATTTGGAAGTTTATTAAAGACTCATTGATCCTTCCTTATCTAGATGTAAATCTTGAATATTACGATCTTGGGATGGAAAACCGCGATGCCACAGATGATCAAGTAACAATTGACTCTGCTCGAGCAATTCAAAAGCACGGCGTTGGAATTAAGTGCGCAACCATCACACCGGATGAAGCTCGTGTAAAAGAATTTGGCTTGAAGAAAATGTGGAAATCGCCAAATGGCACCATCCGCAATATTTTAGGCGGCGTAATTTTCCGCGAACCAATCATTATCAGCAATGTTCCGCGCTTGGTCCCTCACTGGACAAAGCCAATCGTTATTGGCCGTCACGCATTCGGTGATCAATATAAAGCGACAGATTTTAAGGTTCCAGGACCAGGAAAACTTACTCTCTCATTTGTTCCAGAAGATGGCTCAGCGCCAATGGAATTTAACGTATTTGATTTCCCTGCCGCAGGTGTTGCCATGGGTATGTATAACCTTGATGATTCAATTCGTGACTTTGCGCGGGCATCATTGAATTATGGATTAAATCGAAAATATCCAGTTTATCTCTCAACAAAAAACACAATTCTTAAGGCATATGATGGACGCTTCAAAGATATATTTGAAGAAATTTATGTAGCAGAATTTAAATCAGCATTTGATACTGCAGGCATTTGGTATGAACACCGCTTAATCGATGACATGGTGGCAATGTCACTTCGAATGGACGGCGGCTATGTATGGGCGTGTAAAAACTATGATGGAGATGTTCAATCAGACACCGTTGCTCAAGGCTATGGCTCACTTGGATTAATGACTTCAGTGTTGATGACACCAGATGGCAAGATTGTTGAATCAGAAGCTGCTCATGGAACAGTTACACGTCACTATCGCGATCATCAGGCAGGTAAAACGACATCGACAAATCCAATTGCATCCATATTTGCATGGACTCGCGGTCTTGCTCACCGAGCAAAATTAGATAACAATAAAGAGTTAGCTCAGTTTTGTGAAACCTTGGAACGTATATGCGTGCAAACTGTTGAGCAAGGAAAGATGACAAAAGACCTTTCAATGTTAATTTCCAAGGATTCACCATGGCAAACAACTCAAGAATTCCTCAATTCAATTGATGAAAACCTCAAGAAGGCAATGGCTTAATCTTTATGAATTCTGAGCGGGGTGCACTAGCACTTGTTGGCTCGGGTGAGTACTTAACCCAGATGCAGGAGATTGAATCTGATCTCTTGCAACGCGGTATTTCTAAAGGCAAGTCACATACATATGTTCAAATTCCAACGGGTGCGGGCCTAGAAAGTGCTGATCGAATTGAGTTTTGGAAAGAACGTGGAGCAGCGCAAGCTAAACGCATAGATGCGCAGTGTCGTTTTTTACCTATATTAAGTAGAGAAGATGCTTTTAACGAAGAGTACATCTCTGAAATTTCTAACGCTGGTTTGATTTATTTTTCAGGTGGCGATCCTGGTTACATCACTGAAGTATTTAAGCAAACTCCACTCTGGGAAAAAATTAGAAGTGAATTTAATTCAGGAACATCTCTTGCGGGATGTTCGGCGGGTGCGATGGCCTTTGGCTCAAAAATAGTTGGCATCAGAAAATCACAGGTTCAAAGTGGTCTTGGATTGATATCTAATATTGAAGTTATTCCACATTATGACAAATTTCTCGGATGGGTTCCAGATCGAATTGCATCTATCGCCCTTCGAAGTGATGAAGGTGCTTACTTACTTGGAATAGATGAAGATACAGCACTTGTACTCACTGATACATGGCGAGTACAAGGCCGTGCAAAGGTTCATGTCCTTAAAGGACTAGAAAATTCACCACAAACATTTACAAGTGGTGAAGAGATTGGCCTAGTTCAGACGTTCGCCTGATTGTGCATTAAATAGATGTACGGATAAAGATTCTGCGCTGACAGTAATTGTGTCTCCCGGCTTTGGTGGATTCTTTGGATCCCAACGCACAATTATTTGTCCACGATCTTCCGCGTCTTCTGAATCTTGCGCGAAAGCAATACTTGAATCTGCAGGTTGACCATAAACAAATGCATCCGAACCAAGTTCTTCTACAACTTCTACTGTCACTGCAAAACCATCAGAGGCGGCCATCAATCCTTCTGGACGAATTCCGACAATCACTGAGGATCCTGCAGAAGCAGGCACATCTATTGATAATTTTCCAAGAGTCGCTTTTCCACCGCTGACAGAAGTTTTAAGTAAATTCATAGCTGGTGAACCAATAAATCCTGCAACAAAAGCGTTGGCTGGATTCTCATACAAATTTCGAGGCGTATCCACTTGTTGAAGCAGGCCATCTTTAAGTACAGCTACACGATCACCCATCGTCATCGCTTCTACTTGATCGTGAGTGACATAGACAGTTGTAATTCCTAATCGACGTTGAAGGGCAGCAATCTGAGTGCGAGTTGCTACCCGCAACTTTGCATCCAAGTTTGAAAGTGGTTCGTCCATCAGAAATACCTGTGGTTCACGAACAATTGCGCGTCCCATTGCAACTCGTTGACGTTGTCCACCAGATAGCGCCTTTGGTTTGCGATCTAAGAATTCTTCAAGGTCAAGCAGCTTTGCAGCTTCTAGAACTCTGCGCTCACGCTCTTCTTTTGCAATTCTTGCAATCTTGAGTGCGAAGCCCATATTTTCAGCAACACTCATGTGTGGATACAACGCATATGATTGAAAAACCATTGCGACATCGCGATCTTTCGGAGCAACATGTGTGACATCTTTGTCACCGATTAATATGCGCCCGCTATCAACTTCTTCTAATCCTGCAAGCATTCGAAGTGATGTTGACTTACCGCAACCTGAAGGTCCGACGAGAACTAAGAACTCGCCATCTTTTACTTCAAGATTTAATTTATTTACTGCCGGAGTTGTTGAACCCGGATAGATACGTGAAGCGTTTTCAAATACAACTGTAGCCATGAGAAATTTCTCCTTCTCCGGGCAGGTACGTGCCCGACGGTCCGAGGATGAAGGTGATGAGCCCGGATGGACCCACCGTGTGTAAGTTTAGCGCGCATAGACAAAGAGCATTCCTGTAGAGTTGTACCCTCATGGAGCCCCATTCGTTCGGCGGATTAATAGGCGCTTTAGCAACGGTCACTGGTCTTATTCTTCTAGGCGCACTCTTTGTGGCAGCCGAGATCGCATTAATCTCACTTCGCGAAAGCCAAATCCGCCAATTAGCAACTAAAGGCAAACGCGGCAAACGCGTGGCTTTACTGGCTGAAAATCCCAATCGCTTTCTTGCCGCTGTTCAAATTGGCGTAACTGTCTGTGGATTTTTATCCGCAGCGTTAGGTGCTGAAAAACTCGGTGAATATGTAATTCCGTGGTTAGAAGAAATGGGATTAGACCCAAATTGGAGCACCACAATTTCACTAGTTGGAGTAACTCTAGTAATTGCTTATTTTTCTTTGGTTTTTGGCGAATTAGTTCCAAAACGCTTGGCGTTATTTCGCACCGAACAAATATCACTGGCATCTGCACCAATTATTGATCTAATTGCAACACTCTTTCGTCCGATTATTTGGTTGCTTTCTCACTCAACTAACCTGGTGGTTCGAATCTTTGGAGTTGATCCGAAGGAACAACGAAGTGCGATGTCTGAAGAAGAACTACTTGATTTGGTAGCCGGACATGCTGCTTTAACTGATGAAGAACGTGACATCGTTGAAGAAGTATTTAACGCATCCGAGCGACAAATCCATGAACTCATGGTGCCCCGAACTGAAGTTGATTTTATAGATGCATCACTAACCATTTCTAAAGCAATCGCGCTCGCAGTTGATAAAGCGCATTCTCGTTACCCTGTTGTACGTGGTTCAACGGATGAAGTAATTGGATTTATTCACGTGCGTGATTTGCTAGATACATCTTTGGTATCAACCGGTGGCAAAGTGCAAGAGCTCGTCAGAAATATAATGTTCTTACCTGGCACAAAAGGAGTTCTTCCCGCATTAACTGAAATGCGTAATCAAAGACAACACCTGGCAATTGTTCTTGATGAATACGGTGGAACTGACGGAATTATCACTATGGAAGATCTTGTTGAATGTCTTGTCGGTGACATCCGAGATGAGTACGACTCTGATGACATGGAAGTTCAGATCGAATCGCATACTGGAGATTTCGAAGTCGATGGTCTTATCTCGATTGAAGATTTGCGTGAACAAACTGGTCTTGAAATTCCAGAAGGTCCATATGAAACAGCAAGTGGATTTGTGATGCACGTTCTTGGTCGTATTCCAGCATTAAACGATGTTGTCAGCATTAACGGATTAAAAATTACGGTTTTAACGCTAGAAGGAAAGCGAGCAGGTCAGTTAATGATCTCTCGAAACGCTTAGTTCGTGCGAGAATTAAGACCATGATCACACAGCGAGTTTTGTCAGGCATTCAGCCAACAAGTGACTCCTTTCACCTTGGAAATTATCTTGGGGCCGTTAAGCAATGGGTTGAATTGCAAGATGGTCATGACGCTTTTTATTGCATTGTGGACTTGCATGCATTAACTGTCGAAACAGATCCCGCATTAATGCGCAAGCGAACTTTGGTTTCTGCGGCCCAATTGTTGGCACTTGGAATATCACCTGAAAAATCCACACTCTTTGTTCAATCACAGGTTCCAGAACATAATCAATTAGCGTGGATTATGGAGTGCATAACAGGTTTTGGTGAAGCAAGCCGTATGACTCAATTTAAGGATCGCACAGCAAAAGGCGGATCTGATTCAACAAAAGTAGGAGTTTTCACTTATCCCATGTTGATGGCTGCAGATATTTTGTTGTATCAAGCTGATTTTGTTCCGGTCGGTGAAGACCAACGTCAACATATTGAACTTACAAGAGATTTAGCGGAACGATTTAATTCACGTTACGGAACTACTTTTAATATCCCATCAGGATTCATTCTTAAGCAGGGTGCCAAGATTTATGATTTGCAGAATCCAAGTGCAAAAATGAGCAAATCAGCCGATTCAGTAGCAGGACTAATTGAAATCCTAGATTCTCCAGAAGTAAATGCAAAGAAAATTAAGTCAGCAGTTACTGATGCTGGGCGCGAGATAAAATTTGATGAGAAAGAAAAACCTGGAGTAAGTAATTTATTAACAATTCATAGCGCCCTGTCAGGGCAAAAAATCTCTGATCTGGAAAATCATTTTTCTGGAAAGGGATATGGCGACCTCAAAAGTGAAGTAGCCGATGTAGTTGTGGAGTACCTCAAACCAATTCGCGAAAAAACTCTTGACTTACTATCCGATGAGACACATCTGCTCACAATGCTCTCAAAAGGCGCCGCAAAGGCCCATGAGGTCTCATCCACAACGCTTGCCAAGACGTATTCCAACTTAGGTTTAGTGCGCTAAGCAGCGGTAGAGTTTCAACTTGAGGTTGAGAGTTTAGAAAAAGCTAATCTTTTTGAAAAATAGTGCCGCAAACTTTCCTAACATTTTGGGTTTCTGGCGCTAAAAATACTAGGCTCGGCCATAACGACAACCCCCTTGGCGATATGTAATTACATAGAACCAAGACCCCTTGGAGGAAAATTGAAGAAGTCAATTCGCGTTGCGGCACTCGTCGCAGCTGTAACTCTTGCCGCTGGCGCACTCGTTGCTCCAACTGCAAACGCAGCAAGCAAGATAAAGGCAGCCATTGCCTATGACATCGGTGGACGTGGCGATAAGTCATTTAATGACTCAGCTGCAGCCGGTCTCGACAAGGCTAAGAAAAAGTTTGGTGCAACTGTTAAAGAAGTAACAGTTACGCAAGGAACAGATTCAGAGCGCGAAGACAAGTTGCGTCTTCTTGCTAAGGCTGGTTATAACCCAATCATCGCAGTTGGCTTCCTTTATGGCGGTCCACTCAAGAAGGTTGCAGCCGAATTTCCAAAGACTCAATTCGCAATCGTTGATGACGCATCAGTTGCACTACCAAATGTTTCATCACTCGTATTCGCTGAAGAGCAGGGTTCATACCTTGCTGGCGTAGCTGCTGCTCTTGCATCAGTAACTGGTGAGATCGGGTACATCGGCGGCGTACGTATTCCACTACTTCAGAAGTTTGAAGCTGGATTCGTTGCAGGTGTGAAGGCAACAGATAAGAGCGCAACAGTTGACGTTAAGTACGTTACAGAGCCACCTGACTTCGGTGGATTCAATGACCCAGCTAAAGCAAAGGTTATTGCTAACGGAATGATCGATAAAGGTATCGATGTTATTTACTCAGCAGCAGGCGGTTCTGGTGCGGGTAACTTCGCAGCCGCAACTGATGCAGCTAAGTACGGTAACAAGATCTGGACAATCGGTGTTGACTCAGATCAGTACCTCACAGCATCAGCTGCAGAAAAGAAGAACATGCTTACATCAATGCTAAAGCGCGTTGATAATGCAGTCTTTGACGTAATTGCTGCAGCAAACGCTGGTAAGAAGGTAAGTGATCCACTTGGTGGCGGAGCATTTGGCCGTACCTATGGCTTGAAGCTTGGTGGCGTTGGAGTTTCATACTCTGGCGGATACATCAACAAGTACAAGGCAAAGATTAATGCAGCTGCAAAGGCAATCATCGCTGGAAAAATTAAGGTTCCAACAACTCCAGCGAAGTAAGTCAGAGCACAGCAGTAAATCTGTAAAAACTTAATAAAAGTAGTGGCGCTCGGTCCGAAAGTGGAGTTAGATTCACTTGTAGGACCGAGCGCTTCTCTTTGGCGCTAGTGAACGGAAATGAATGGGAGACTTTTGTAGTGGCGATAGCAGTTGAGCTTCGACATATAAGCAAAAGATTTCCTGGGGTAGTCGCAAATAAAGACGTCTCCATAAAGGTTGAATCTGGATCAGTGCACGCCCTGATTGGTGAAAATGGTGCTGGCAAATCAACTGTTATGAAAATTTTGTACGGAATGCAACGCCCAGATAGCGGCGAAATTTTGGTTGCCGGAAAAACAGTTCACTTTAAGAAACCTGCAGACTCTATTGATGCTGGAATCGGAATGGTCCATCAACACTTTATGCTCGCCGATAATTTCACAGTGTTAGAAAACATTGTCCTTGGTTACGAACCATCACATGGTGGAGTCATAGATTTCAATGAAGCACGCACAAAGATTAATGAAATGGCATCGGCATACGGCCTCACCGTTGATCCTGATGCACTTGTGGCAGATTTAGGCGTTGGCCAACGTCAACGAGTGGAAATTCTCAAGGTTTTATACCGTGGAGCAAAAATTCTTATCTTTGATGAACCAACTGCGGTGCTAGTCCCACAAGAAGTAGATGAACTCTTCCAAGCACTTCAAGGTCTGCGCAAAGAAGGTTTAACAGTTATTTTTATTACGCATAAACTCGATGAAGTTTTGCGCGTAGCAGATGACGTAACTGTGATTCGAGCTGGCTCCACAGTTGCTGAAGTAAAAGCCTCTGGCGTTAGCGCTAAAAAATTAGCAGAACTCATGGTTGGAAGTGAGTTGCCTTCGCCAGAAATTCATGGAAGTGCGAAACGAAATGAAGTCACTCTTTCATTAAAGAATTTAACAGTTGGAGCTGAGTCTGGTGCGCGAAATTTAGTAACAGATGTGAGTTTTACTTTACATGCCGGCGAAGTGATCGGAATTGCAGGGGTTGAAGGAAATGGCCAAAGCGAATTAATTGAAGCAATACTTGGTTTACGTGATTACACGGGCACAGTTATTTTTAAGGGCGAACCACTCGATAGTGAATCAGTTTCTGATCGACGAGATATGGGCATCGGATTTATCCCCGAAGATCGTCAACGCCAGGCACTCTTGATGGCATCCCCATTGTGGGAGAACAGAATTTTGGGACACCAACGCGGTAAACCAGTAATGAATGGTGCACTCATTGATCGCAAAGCAACGACGGCTGACACGATTCGAATAATGCAAGAGTTTGATGTTCGCGCCCCTGGTCCAGATACTTTGGCCCTTGCTCTCTCGGGTGGAAACCAACAAAAATTTATTGTGGGTCGCGAGATGAGTGGATCGCCATCATTACTCTTGGCCTCACACCCAACACGTGGCGTAGATGTTGGAGCGCAAGCCGCAATTTGGAATGAATTGCGTGCGGCTCGTGAAAATGGAATGGCAATTGTTTTAATCAGCGCTGACCTTGAAGAACTTATTGGTTTGTCTGATCGATTGATCGTGATGCTTCGTGGTTCGGTCACAGCCGAATTAGATCCTGCAAAGACCACACCAGAATCACTCGGGTCTGCGATGACAGGTGCGGCGTAATGAGATTTAAACCAGGCAAAATCACACTTTCTATCGCCGCTCCAATTTTTGCTGCCATCTTTAGTTTGGCTGTGTCTAGTGCATCATTGCTAGCAACAAATAAATCACCTCGCGAAGCTTTTGCAATCATGTGGGAGTTTGGTTCTGGCGCAGGATCTTTAATGGAAGCAGTAAATCTTGCGACCTCTTATTACATAGCTGCAATTGCAATTGCTCTGACATTTCGAGCAGGATTATTTAATATTGGAGTAGAAGGACAGCTTCGCTTGGGCTCACTCTTTGCTGCCTATTTTGGAGCAATGATTGCGTTGCCACCTGTGCTGCATATCGTAGCAATATTTTTTATTGCAATGTTCGTTGGGGGATTGTGGGCTGCAATTGCGGCTTATATGAAAGTAAAGCGCGGAGTAAGTGAAGTTATTTCAACAATTATGCTTAACAGTATTGCTGGCGGATTATCTGCTTACCTACTCTCAAAACATTTTATGGTCAAAGTTGAGGGCAGCAATGACTTAGCGACTAAACCACTGGCAGCCAGCGGACAATTTCCAGATTTAATGCCTGTACTCAAAAAACTTGGAGTGGAAGAGCAACCTGGCGGTGGCGTCTACGGAATGCTGATCATCGCCATTGTTTTGGGAATTGCTTTTTGGTTTGTTATCAATCGCACCAGATTTGGTTTCGAATTGCGATCAACTGGCATGAATCCGATTGCAGCACGAGTTAGCGGAGTTAATTCCAAGAAGATGACTTTTATTGCTCTCGTTGCAAGTGGTGCGATAGCTGGTCTTGCTGGTTTGCCAACATTATTAGGCGATACTCATAGTTACACATTAGGTTTCCGCGGTGGCGTTGGCTTTACTGCCATAGCAATTGCACTGCTTGGTCGCAACTCGGCCGTAGGAATGGCAATTAGCTCATTGTTATTTGGTTTCCTTGAAGTTGCTTCGCGAACACTCGAACTCATTGATATTGCGCCAGAGACCTATGTAATTATGCAAGGTTCAATTTTACTCAGTGCAGTTATTGCTTATGAAGTTGTGCGTAGATACCAACTTACACTTCAAAGTCAGGCACTTGCGAAGGAAGGTGACAAGTAGTGTTAGAAAAAGGAAAGCTTTCAGGAATGCGCCGCACAATTGTGATTTTCTTTGGAATTATTGCAATTCTTTCAATCACCCGAATTGCAACAGGTGCAACGGACTTAACTAGCGTTGGAACAGCAAAGGCTGCACTCTTACTGTCGGTTCCGATTGTTTTAGCAGCCCTAGGGGGTTTATTTGCTGAACGTGCAGGAGTTGTAAATATTGGCCTTGAAGGAATGATGATTATGGGCGCGTGGGCTGGCGGATTCATGGGCAGCAAACATGGACCATGGGCTGGTTTACTTGCAGCAATTTTCTTTGGGGCAGTCGGAGCCTTGGTGCACGCTGTAGCAACAATTACATTTGGAGTGGATCACGTAGTCTCAGGTGTAGCAATTAATATTATTGCTGCCGGTCTAGTTCGATACATCTCAACAATCCTTGCTCAAGGTGGCACGTGGCCAGGACCATCACAATCACCAGATGTTGAACCTATTGGTCAAAATGGGCTACCAATTCTTTCGGCTGGAAAGTATTTTGGTTGGCAGAGCCCTGATCTACTCGGCACAATCGGTGAAAAGAATTGGTTCTTGATTTCAGATATTTCACGAGTACTACGTGGATTAACGGGCGAACTTTCTTACGTAACAATGATTGCAGTTGCCCTTGTTCCACTGAGCTATTTCATCTTGTGGAAGACTTCATTTGGATTGCGTCTGCGCAGCACAGGTGAATCACCAATTGCAGCTGAATCACTGGGTGTAAATGTTTATGCAATGAAGTATTGGGGAGTTTTACTCTCTGGCGGGTTCGCAGGCTTGGGTGGTGGTTTCCTTGCAATCGTTGCAGCCAACCACTATCAAGAGAATCAGATCGGTGGCCGCGGATATATCGGATTAGCTGCGATGCTCTTTGGTAATTGGCGACCAGGTGGATTATTTGCAGGGGCTGCTCTCTTTGGATTTGCCGATGCACTACAACTGCGAGACTCCACCGCTATTCATGCGCTCTTACTTCTCATTGTTGCATTCTTGCTATTTGCATCCTGGCGTTCATTTAAGAAAGCAAAAATGATTGGTGGATTAGTCGCACTTGCAGTTGCAGCATTTTTTGCCTGGTTCTTTATTGCCTTTGATGAACTTCCTGGTCAGCTAGTTACAATGACACCTTACTTAGCCACACTGATAGTTCTATCTTTTGCCTCACAACGATTACGAGGACCTGCCGCAGCGGGATTTCCATATAGACGTGGCGGATTGAAATAAATGTCACTCACCCCTGATTGGCAACTCCTACAAGAAACTGCAATTGCTGCGAGCAAAAAAGCGTATGCACCGTATTCAAATTTTCCAGTGGGCGTTGCAGGTTTGGTTAATGATGGGCGAATTATCAGTGGCTGCAACGTTGAAAATGCGAGTTACGGACTTGGATTGTGCGCTGAATGCAGCATGACATCAGAGCTGGTAATGAGCGGCGGCGGTCGCCTGGTTGCTGTTCTTTGTGTGAATGCACAAGGTGATTACTTAGCCCCATGCGGGCGATGCAGACAACTCTTATTTGAACATGGCGGTAATGAGTTATTACTCATGACTCCTGACGGGCCTATGAAAATGTCTACGATTTTGCCTTGGGCATTTGGTCCAGATGATTTAGATCGTAAATAGTTTTAGATGAGCGCGGTAGAACCCTTTTCGGCAGTAGAAATAATTACTGCCAAACGAGATAAATCAGTTCTCACAAATCCACAGATCGATTGGGTAATCGATGCATACACACGTGGGGCAGTTGCCGATGAACAAATGTCTGCATTGCTGATGGCAATTTTACTCAATGGAATGAATTCACAAGAAATATCTCGTTGGACTAATGCAATGATAAATAGCGGCGAGAAAATGAATTGGTCAATGCTTAATCGCCCCACAGTCGATAAACACTCAACAGGTGGAGTTGGCGACAAAATAACTTTGCCATTAGCCCCCCTTGTTGCAGCATGCGGTGCTGCGGTTCCACAATTATCAGGACGTGGTTTGGGCCATACCGGTGGCACATTAGATAAGTTAGAAGCAATTGCAGGCTGGCAAGCATCTCTTACTAATAAAAAGATGTTACAAGTTTTGCAAGAGTGCGGAGCTGTTATTTGTGCAGCAGGTGATGGTTTAGCGCCAGCAGATAAGAAGTTATACGCACTACGTGATGTAACTGGAACAGTTGAAGCAATTCCACTTATCGCATCATCTATTATGAGCAAGAAAATTGCAGAGGGTACAAGTGCGCTGGTTCTAGATGTTAAAACTGGCTCTGGTGCATTTATGAGCGATCCGCTAAAGGCTCGTGAATTAGCACAGATAATGGTTGGCCTTGGCAAAGATGCTGGCGTGAAAACTCTTGCCTTGGTAACTGCGATGGATGTTCCCCTTGGCCTCACAGCGGGCAATGCGCTAGAAGTTCGCGAATCACTAGAAGTTTTAGCAGGTGGCGGTCCAGCAGATGTTGTGGAGTTAACAATCATTTTTGCTCGCGAAATGTTGGAACTAGTTGGTATTACAGGAAAAGATCCTGAGCGTGCGCTGAAAGATGGTTCTGCAATGGATGTCTGGCGAAAAATGATTAGTGCTCAAGGTGGAAATCCAGATGCACCTTTGCCGGTGGCAAAGGAGAAATTAACGATAGCTGCAGATACAAGTGGCACTGTTCTTTCTATGGATGCAATGTCTGTTGGATTAGCCACTTGGCGCTTGGGTGCAGGGCGCTCACGTCAAGGAGAAAGCGTTCAATCTGGAGCCGGAATCGAAATTCATAAGAAACCTGGCGAAAAGATTGTGGCAGGAGAGATTTTGTACACCCTTCATACCGATACGCCTGAACGATTTGCACGTGCGCAGGAAGTATTAGAAGGTAGTGTTGCAATTGGTAGTACAGAAGTGAAGCGACTCCCACTGATTGTGGAGCGAATAAATTGAAATTGGTGGAAAAGTGAGCTTGCAAAGTATTCCAACAGTGGAGCAGATTAAACGCGTTCCAAAGGTTTTATTACACGATCACTTAGATGGCGGATTACGTCCACAAACTATTATCGATATCGCTAAGAAAATTGGGTACACCGCTCTACCAACAGATAATGCAGAAGAATTAGGAGAGTGGTTTCGTGAATCGTGCGATTCTGGATCCTTGGTGCGCTATCTAGAAACTTTTAGCCACACAATCGCAGTCATGCAAACTCGCGAAAATATTATTCGAGTTGCTCGCGAATGCGCACTCGACCTTGGCCGTGACGGTGTCGTTTACGCCGAAGTTCGAGGAGCGCCCGAATTATTTACAGAGCAGGGACTCTCACTAGATGATGTTATTGCGGCAACTTTAAATGGATATCGCGAAGGTGAAGTGTTGGCACGGAAAGAAGGATTCACAATTCACGTGAAATCACTGTTGTGTGGAATGCGACAAAATAATCGATCTCAAGAAGTTGCCGAACTCGCGGTGAAGTATCGCGATAAAGGTGTTGTGGGATTTGATATTGCGGGTCCGGAAGATGGTTTTCCACCTTCTAATCAACAAAGTACTTTTGAATACTTGCGTCGCGAAGACGCACATTTCACAATTCATGCTGGTGAAGCCTACGGGCTACCTTCTATTTGGGAAGCTATTCAATTGTGTGGAGCAGAGCGTCTAGGCCATGGCGTAAGAATTATTGATGACATTGACGTAAGCGGTAGTGAACCAAAATTAGGTCAACTTGCTTCATATATCCGTGACAGAAGAATTCCACTAGAACTCTGTCCCACATCGAATTTACAAACTGGGGCAGCAAAAAATATTGAACAACATCCCATTGGAATATTAGCCAAACTGCGCTTTCGAGTGACTCTTAATACAGATAATCGCTTAATGAGTCAGACATCCATGACTCATGAAATGACAGAAGTAGTTCGAGCATTTAAGTGGGATTTTGCTGACTTACAAAGAATCACAATTAATGGAATGAAGAGCGCATTCATTCCATACCCAGAACGGCTAGAAATAATTGAAAAAATTATTAAGCCAGGATATGCAGCGATTGCATCTGAATAAATGATCGATTTTCTAGATAAAAACTTTATAGAAAATCCATATCCAGCGCTTCAACAATTAAGAGCAGAGGGTAAACCCATCTGGCACGAGGGTGTTCAGATGTATCTGGCGGCAAGATACGATGATGCAAATGAAGTCTTGCGCACAAAATCTTTAGGACGCATTTTTAAGGCAAAAGATCCCGAATTTGAATGGGATGTTTTTAACTGGTTACACGCTGATTCAATTCTAGATAGCGAGCCACCCAAGCACACTCGTCTGCGATCACTGGTAGCCAAAGCATTTAATAGAAACAAAATCGAAAGTCAGCGCCCTGCGATAGAAGCAATAACAAATGAGTTACTCGGTGCTCTAGAAGTAAAAATCCGCGCCGGACAAACCTTCGACGTTATCGCAGATTACGCAGAACCACTGCCAGTAAAAGTGATCGCAGCTTTATTGGGATTTCCGCAAGCGGATGAATATTTGCTAAGGCCGTGGTCTCAATCAATAGTGAAAATGTATGAAGTTAATCCAACTCTTGAACATCAAAGCGAAGCCAA
>JBEENC010000001.1:0-39001 GCA_041192285.1 Actinomycetota bacterium | reverse complement strand
AAGAAGTCGGCACTGTAACGCGGTATTTATTTCTTTCTAACTTCAATCTATTACTTAGTTAGAAACCTTTTCCTTTACCGGGCTCTCAACCTTGCAAACTGGGCAAAGTGCTGACTTGCCAACCCAATTCTCATTTGGCTTAGTTAAATCGGTGTTCCATGCATGTCCACATTCAAGCCAATACGCTGGTCTAATTGTCATACTCCGAGAGTAGCAAACATAAATGGGAATTGAAAGGCCGCGATTCGTTCGAAAACGTGGACGATACTGGGATCGAACCAGTGACCCCCACAATGTCAATGTGGTGCTCTACCGCTGAGCCAATCGTCCTGAGGTAGCAGAACTATACAACAGCAAATTTAGCGACCGAAATCGTCCTCGATACGCTCAATATCATCTTCGCCAAAGTATGTGCCGGTTTGAACTTCGATGAAGATAACTTCATTGTCTCCGATGTTTGCGATTCGGTGCAGTTGACCAATACCAATCGAGATTGTGTCACCTGATGAAAGTTGTGAAACTTTTCCATCAAGTGTTACTTCGGCGCTTCCTTGGACGATGAACCAATGTTCGGCGCGCTTTTGATGGCGCTGATATGACAGGCGTTTTCCAGGTTGCACATAAATACATTTAGTTTTATGAATTGCACTTTCTTGCAAGATTTCATAGTGACCCCATGGTCGTTGTGATTGATCATGTGCACTCATTGTTAGATTCTTTCAGTTTTGGAGGTGAAAGGACACAGGTTTATTTCTTAACTCAAAAATGGAGGTGGAAACGGGATTTGAACCCGTGTAGAGGGATTTGCAGTCCCTTGCCTCGCCTCTCGGCCATTCCACCATAGAAAGACCGCCACTTTTTATCTATTACATGAGTAAAGATATGTAAGTGACGGTGAATCAGAGCGGACGACCGGGTTCGAACCGGCGACCTGAACCTTGGCAAGGTTCCGCGCTACCAACTGCGCTACGTCCGCGTATTGCAGGGCAAAATCTATCGCATGAGTGCGCAAGAGCCAAAGTGAGGTGGCAGCGACTAAGTTGTCCGCATGAACGCAGGGGTTGAGCCGATCTTTTGGATGGGCAATCGTTATGCAACGGGTTTGCAGCGAGTAACGCATGATCCCCAAGAAATAACCAATGAAGGTTTTTGGGCTGTTTCTATTTCCTTTGAAGGTCATTGGACGTGTGCCAACTTTGCACACGTTGTTGAATCCAAATTTCCATATGCGCAATCAGAGTTTGTTTCTTCGCAATTTGAATCATCGATGGATCGCGAGGCATATATTTCTTATGTCCAAGCAATCCAAGAAGATATTTCCAATGGCTGGGTTTATCAGGTAAATGCCTGTCGCATGCTCAGTGCGCCAATTAAAAAAGATTTTTCACTCGCCGGGCTATTTGCCTCGATTTTGAAGAACAATCCAGCACCGTACGCCAGCTACCTGCGAATTCCGGGAGTCGAAATTGCATCGGCTTCCCCTGAACTCTTTCTCAAGCGACGAGGCAACACCGTTACGTCATCTCCGATCAAGGGCACGCGTCCAACAGGGGGCGCCGAATTTGGAAGTAAAGACAATGCTGAAAATGTCATGATCGTAGATTTAATTAGGAATGATTTGGGTCAGATTTGTAAAGATGGATCAATTGATGTGCCTCGTTTGTTGGGGATAGAACACCATCCCGGAATTGATCACTTAGTCTCTGATGTAACAGGAGAACTTAAAGAGAATCTATCGTGGAGTGAAATAATCGAACCTTTGCTCGCTCCGGGATCTGTCAGCGGTGCGCCTAAATCATCTGCTGTGAAAATAATTGCGCAGCATGAGAAGGAGCGTGGAATTTACTGTGGTGCAATTGGTTGGATTCACGGCGACGCGTGTGATTTAGCTGTTGCAATCAGAACTTTTTGGAAAGAAGCAGAAACTTTGAAATTTGGTACTGGCGCCGGAATAACATGGGCCAGTGATGCTGCATCTGAATGGGAAGAAACGCAGTTGAAGGCAGAGCGGCTCATTAAAATTGCATCTGGTGAAATTTCATGAAGATCTGGCTCAATGACAGTGTTGTAGATTCCAGTGGAGTTGAACTGGCTGCAGATAATTGGCCCGATGGATTTGGTGTATTTGAAACTATTAAAACGGTTGGTTCACTTCCGTATGCACTCAACCGTCATATGAGGCGGGCACTCGATGCCGGTACGCGTGTGGGCGTTGAGATACCGGGTGAAGATCGAGTGCGCACTGCAATTGATCAATTGTTGGCAGATGTGAAACATCCAATAGGTCGCTTGCGATTACTCTTTAAAGAAGATGGCACATTTATTGCAACGCATGACCGGTATGAAGAGTTAACTCATAATTTAAAGCTCTGCACGTATTCAGTGCGCATAGATATTAAAGGTGTGCCTGCAAAGACTTTTCCCTATACATCGCGACTAGAAATATTGAATGTGGCAAAGCAACAGGGCTGTGATGAAGCAATTGTAATTAATAGTAATCATGAAGTCTGTGAAGCAGCCGTTTCAAATCTGATTTTTTACACCGATGGAATGTGGATTACTCCGCCAATTGTTCAGGGAGTATTACCTGGGGTAATGCGTGCGTTAATTGTTGAAAATTTGCCGGTAAAGGTGCGAAAAATAGACACTAACGATCTCTCGCATGTCCAGGCAGCCATCGTGATTTCGAGTTTAAAAATTGCAGCACCTGTTGCAAGCATTGATGGTCGAGTGATGCCAGATTTAGAAGTTAGTCAATTATTTGCGCAACAAATCCGAGAAATGGCCGTACGGACTTCGGTAGGCTAGGGGTATGTCCGAGATCTCAATCACCGTTGATGGCGCTGCCGTCAGCGTTTCGGCAGATCAAAAACCAACTCATATTTTTGCCGAGCGCAAAGATGTTGTTGTGTGCAAAATAAATGGCGAACTCAAAGATCTCTGGAGCGACATTGCTTCCGGAGATGTTATCGATTCTGTATCAATTTCTTCACCAGATGGACTGGCAGTACTGCGTCACTCAACTGCTCACGTGATGGCTCAGGCAGTTCAGAGTGCTTTTGCAGGAACAAGATTAGGAATTGGACCACCAATCACAGATGGTTTTTATTATGACTTTGATCCAGAGCGCCCATTTAATCCAGATGATTTCGAAAAAATCGAATCTGCGATGCGCAAGATTATTAAAGATGGTCAGAGGTTTAAGCGTCGCGTGATAACCGAAAAAGATGCTCTCAAGGAACTAGCTCACGAGCCTTATAAGTGCGAACTCATTGCTCTGAAATCTGGCGCCGGTGATGAAGCAAGTGTTGAAGTTGGCGGCGCCGAACTAACTATTTATGACAACTTAGGTCGAGATGGACAAGCGCTGTGGAGTGATTTATGTCGAGGTCCACATCTGCCATCTACGAAACATATTCCTGCATTTAAATTAATGAGAAGTGCGGCAGCATATTGGCGAGGTTCTGAAAAAAATCCGATGCTGCAAAGAATTTACGGAACAGCGTGGCCTACACAGGATGAATTAAATGCTCACCTTGAGTTATTAGCAGAGGCAGAAAAACGTGATCACCGTCGACTAGGAACTGAGTTAGACCTTTTTTCATTCCCAGAAGAAATTGGTTCGGGTCTAGCCGTATTTCACCCTAAGGGCGGCATTGTGCGCCGTGCGATGGAAGATTATTCGCGTATGCGCCATGAAGAAGAAGGTTACGAATTCGTTTATTCACCGCATCTGACAAAGGCCGCACTCTTTGAAACATCTGGTCACTTGGATTGGTATTCAGAAGGAATGTATCCACCAATGATTTTGGATGAAGAACATCATCCTGATGGAACGATTAAAAAGACTGGACAGCAGTACTACATGAAGCCTATGAACTGTCCATTTCATAATTTGATTTTCCGTGCTCGAGGACGTTCTTATCGCGAATTACCCCTTCGTTTATTTGAATTTGGAACTGTCTATCGCTATGAAAAATCTGGTGTGATGCATGGACTCACTCGTGCCCGCGGTTTCACACAAGATGATGCGCACATCTATTGCACAAAAGAGCAGATGCCTGCCGAGCTCGATTCATTATTAACTTTCGTACTTAATTTGTTGCGCGATTATGGTCTTAATGATTTTTATCTCGAACTATCTACTCGCAACCCAGAAAAATCTGTGGGAGAAGATAAGGATTGGGTAGAGGCAACAGAAGCGCTTCGAAAAGCTGCACAAGCACAAAAATTAGAACTTGTTCTAGATGAAGGTGGCGCAGCTTTTTATGGACCAAAGATCTCTGTGCAAGCAAAGGATGCAATTGGTCGAACATGGCAGATGTCGACCATCCAAGTTGATTTCCAATTGCCACAACGATTCGAACTTGAATATTCAGCAGCTGATGGAACACGTCAGCGTCCGGTAATGATTCACCGCGCACTCTTTGGTTCTATTGAACGTTTCTTTGGTGTTTTAACAGAGCATTACTCTGGCGCATTTCCACCATGGCTCGCACCGCTTCAGGCAGTTGGTATTCCTGTGGCCGATGCATTCGCTGATTACTTAGCCGATGTTATGGCGCAGATGAAAAAGGCAGGTATTCGGGCCGAACTTGATGCATCCGATGATCGCATGCAGAAAAAAGTTCGTAACGCACAAATGCAAAAGGTTCCATTTATGGTTATTGCTGGAGAAGAAGATCAAAAGGCTGGCGCTGTTTCATTTAGATACAGAAATGGTGAACAGAAAAATGGAATTCCGATTACCGATGCAATCAAAGAGATTAAAGACGCGGTAGCAAAGCGAATTCAGGTTTAATTCCATGCATCTAGAAGGTGGAGCAGGAATTCCTGATGCATGGTCGCGATTGTGGGCTCCGCACCGAATGGATTATTTGAAGGGCGAAAACAGACCACTTGAAGGAAATAGCGTCGCATGTCCTTTTTGCACAATCCCATCACTGACGGATGAAGAAGGATTAATTGTTCATCGGGGTAAAACTGCTTACGTAGTGATGAATTTATATCCATATAACGCAGGCCACGTTCTTATTTGCGCTTATCGGCACGTTGCTGATCTAACTGATTTAAGGGAGGAAGAACGAAATGAAATTTCATTCTTAAGTGCGCAAGCGATGAAGACTTTGCGCAAGGTTTCCAATGCTGTCGGATTTAATCTTGGAATGAATCAAGGGGCGTTATCGGGCGCCGGAGTTGCAGAACACATTCACCAACACGTTGTTCCTCGTTGGGGCGGAGATGCCAACTTCATGCCAATTATTGGTCAAACTAAAGTATTGCCGCAATTACTGGCTCAAACACGTAGTGACTTATCAGCAGGTTGGGTTAACGATTAATTTCTGCTAGATACTGCTTAACAATATCGACGCCAATATTTTTTTCTATCCACAGCGGAATTGCAGGAAAAAGTAACCCAGCCGCAAAAGATCCTTCACCCATGACTGCCATATGTGATTTATATTCATCAACAAATTCACTGACTAAAGTTTTATGTTCGGGCTCGCTAGGAATTACTGTGGAAGGATTACTTGTGTAATCAGTAATTTCCTGCGTTTCTAAACTAATCAGAGCGCAGGGTGCACCGGAATCATCATGTAATACCAAGTAAGGAGTAACAACCTGATCAAAGAGTCGGTTAGCAAGTAACACGGCGTCATCGAAATCTGCTTCACCACTTTCTATATTCGTCACAACAATGAGTCGAGGGGTTTGGAACTCATCAAGAGCGGTCCAATTAGATATGGTTTTTTCATCGACACCGGTGTTTGGATTGATGACAAATATCGCCACCTCTTCAGAACCGCCGGCATCAGTGTTGTAGGTAGCACCAAAGAGGTCGGCCACAGATTCTGGCTGTGCGCTTGGATGTCCGTAGACGCTGATGCGTGGTTGCGGACTATGAGATGGCATGGCCTCAGCCTACGATGTACCCAATGATTAGCGAAGTTTTTAAACCTGCGGTCACGCGAATAATTTCTCCGGTGGCTCGATTCTTCCTACGAATCGGATTAACACCGAATGCAGTCACTGCAATTGGAGCAATCTGCGTTGTGCTTAGTGCGTTCTATTTCTTCTCTCAAGGAGAGTTTTTTGTTGGAACGCTGGTAATTAGTTTTTTCATGCTCAGCGATCTTTTTGATGGAGCGATGGCTCGAATTAGTTCTCAAGGCGCAAGCAAGTGGGGTGGATTTTTAGATTCAACAGTTGACAGAATTTCTGATTCAGCAGTTCTTTGCGGTATAGCAATTTATTTAATCCAAGAAGATGATCATCTTTCAATAATTTATTTAGTATGCCTGGTTACGGGAATGCTTATTCCATACATCCGAGCAAAGGCTGAGAGCATGAATATCGCATGCAGTGGCGGCATTGCCGAGCGCACAGAACGAGCGATTATCGTTTTGTTTGGAACAGGATTTCATGGCCTAGGCGCGCCTTACGCACTTTCGATTAGTGCTTGGGCGCTAGCAATACTGGGCGTAATAACAACATTTCAACGATTAATAATTGTAAAACGCGCGATTTAATATGAAAGAAAGTCTCATTGGATGGGCATATATCTTTGCCTGGAAAATATTTCGCGCCCTACCTGAAGCATCTGCCTATTCACTCTTTAATCGAGGCGCACGTTTTTTGGTAAAGCGCAATCCAAAGAGCGTTGCGCGTTTGCGAAGTAATTTGGCACGAGTAAAACCAGAGGCCACGGAATCGCAGATGCAGGCACTTCTTGAGGACGCCATGGCTTCCTACATGAGATATTGGTGTGACACGTTTAGATTTCCAAATTGGGATAAGGAACGTATAAATTCCACAGTAACTGTGACGAGAGAAAATTTGCTGCTAGATGCAATCGCAAGTGGTCGTGGAGTAATCGTCTCTTTGCCTCACGCTGGCAATTGGGATCATGCCGGTGCATATTTTTGCCTCAAAGGAATACATCTCGTAACAGTTGCCGAGCGACTTAAGCCAGAGCGATTATTTCTTGAATTTCTTCGATATAGACAAGCCATGGGTATGGAAGTTCTTGCATTAGATTCCAGATCTATTGCCACGTTGGCGCAAAGGTTAAGAGAAGGACACCTTGTAGCCCTTGTCGCAGACCGTGATCTATCTAAATCTGGAATTGATGTTAATTTCTTCGGACACCCTGCTCGCATGCCAGCAGGTCCTGCAGTGTTAGCAGTGAAGACGAGCGCGATTCTTGTGACAGCTTTTGTTAATTACACAGAACGTGGAATTCATATCACTTTCGATGAAATTAAAGTTCCGGGCAATGGAACTCAAGAAGAAAAGGTTTCAGCTATAGTTCAAAAATCTGCAGATAATTTTGCCCACGGCATTAGTCAATATCCACAGGACTGGCACATGCTTCAAAGAATTTGGATTGATGAAGATTTCAAGGAGCGAATCTAATGCTTACTCGTTCACTCAAGATCGGAATTGTCTGCCCATATGGTTGGGATACACCAGGTGGTGTACAAAATCATGTGCGCGATTTGGCTGAGTACTTAATTGCTGCAGGCCATGACATTTCAGTTTTAGCACCTGTCATTGATGAAACCACAATTGCAAGTTATGTAACAAGTGCCGGCAAACCAATAGCAATTCCATACAACGGGGCTGTAGCACGTGTTCTATTTGGGCCAATTGCTTTTGCGCGCGTTCGCCAATGGATTGCACAAGGTGATTTCGATATTTTGCATTTACACGAGCCAGCAATTCCTTCTATTTCATTATTGGCATGCTGGGCTGCGGAGGGTCCAATGGTCGGGACATTTCATGCGGCGGCAAAGAGACAGAAAGCAATTTTTGCAATTGGTCCGATTCTGGAACCAGTTATCGAAAAACTATCTGCACGTATTGCTGTCAGCGAAGCAGCTCGTGCAACGCTGACCGAACACCTTGAAACAGATGCTGTTGTTATTCCTAATGGAATTTACGTGGATCGATACAGAGATGGTGTTGCGCAGGCGCAGTGGCAGGGCAATACATTGGGATTTATCGGGCGCTTTGAAGAACCTCGTAAGGGGCTCTCAGTTTTAGTAGATGCTCTGCCAATTATTTCTAGATTCGCACCTGATGTTCGAGTCTTTGTCGCAGGACCAGGCGATACCAAAGATGTCATCGAATCTATTGATCCCCAGTTGCGTTCTCGATTTACTTTTCTTGGAAAGATTTCCGAACAAGATAAAACAAATTTTCTCGCTTCAATATCACTCTATGTCGCACCAAATACCGGGGGAGAGTCATTCGGAATTATTTTGGCAGAAGCTCTTGCTGGAGGTGCCACAGTTGTCGCAAGTAACATCCCAGCATTTGATTCACTCTTAAATCATGGAGAGTGCGGCGAGTTATTTGAATCTGAAAGTTCTACTGATCTCGCTAAACAGGTAATTGATTTATTGCGAGATGATGAGCGTAGAATCGCACTAGGCAAGGTAGGCAAAACACACGCACAACAATTTGATTGGAAAGTTGTAGCGGATCAAATTTTTTCAATCTATGAAATGTCACTGGTAAGTGGTGAAAAAGTTCGCCTCGCATCAGAAAACCGAGCATGGAGTAGATTTATTGGACGCGATCAACGAGGGGATGCATAAGTGAAGACCTTTGTGATCGTCGGGATTTTCCTCCTGGTATTCATTTGGTACTTAACTTTTTTGGCAACTCGTTTAGATCGATTGCATCATCGAGTGGAAACCAGTTGGGCCAATTTAGATGGACTTTTACAACGTCGAGCGGCAATTGCACTTGAAATCACTCGTAGTGAGATTGCCGATCCTGCATCAGCGATGCTCCTAACCGCAGCTGCCTACCAAGCCCGTGAGGCGCGCATTGAAAATAGATCCGCGGCCGAGAGTGGATTATCTGGCGCATTGGGTCTTTTGCTAGCTGATGGCCAGAGCAGTCAACGTCCTGCAGAGATCGTTTTGCTCCGTGAGTTATCTGAGTTAACGGACAAAGTTAGAATTGCAATTGTCTTACACGTTGATGCTGTAGCTAGAACCCATTTAGTGCGCAGCAAAGTGATTGTCCGCTTGTTTCGCTTGGCCGGCACGGCGCCGCTACCAATTACTTATGAGTTTGAATCTGATGTTCTCTAAAAAAAGAGTTCTTATTTTTGTTGCTTACGTGGCAGTTTTAAGTACTGCAGGATGCACATCTATTTCACAGAACCTCACTCAAGTGACTTCAGATCCAATTCAAACCAATGTGCTCAGCGGCCGAGAGGGCGAGAATGGTCCGGTACTTGTTGTGAAGATAGATGACACAGCAAATGCTCGTCCTCAGGTTGGTTTGGAGTTCGCAGATGTTGTTTATATCGAGCAAGTAGAAGGAGGTCTAACAAGATTGGCTGCAGTTTTTTCATCAAAAATTCCACCACGTATCGGTCCGGTTCGCAGTGCGCGTATTAGCGATATTGACCTGCTCGCCCAATATGGTCGGGTTGGATTTGCATTTAGCGGTGCGCAAAAGAAATTGCTCCCAGTGATTGCTGCTGCAAATCTTTCAGACGTCGGTGCGATGCGACGAGGTCCAATCTTTTATTTAACAGATCCAAATCGAATTCAACCGTATGCCATGTTCCTTAATGCACAAGCTCTCATGGCTAATGAAGTGAGCAAGGCTACGATTATTGACTCGGCAAAAAATATCGGTTGGAATTTCTCAGATAAATTGGAGAATCAGGGTTTTGAAATTATCGATGTTACGATGCATTGGCCGGCACAGAAATATTCTGCCCGCTGGGATAGCGCCAGTAGCCGCTGGTTTTTAAGTGTTAATTCGTTACCTGACGTTTCTGATCTAGGAAAAAACTTAGGTCCAACCACATTAGTTATCCAATTAGTTTCTATTACGCCTTCTGAGTACGGAGATAAGTTCGGTGGAAATACTCCGTTCTCTCAAACGGTAGGAACCGGAAAGGGTTACGTACTGCGCGATGGAACTGTGATCCAAGCAACGTGGAATCGCCCAGATGTTCTATCGCCAACAACATGGACAGATGCAACTGGGGCAGAAATAAAGTTCGCACCAGGACAAGTGTGGGTTGCCCTTACTGACAAAGAGCCAGATTTCACGCGCAAACCTGTGAGCGCGCCAACTCCAACTTCAAAGTAGTATTAGCACCCTATTCATACAGGGAGTTGTAATGGCACAGGAAAGCGGAACATCACGCGTTAAACGCGGTATGGCAGAAATGCTTAAAGGCGGCGTCATCATGGACGTTGTCAATGTTGAGCAAGCAAAAATTGCCGAAGATGCTGGCGCTGTCGCTGTTATGGCACTTGAAAGAGTTCCGGCCGATATCCGTGCACAAGGTGGCGTTGCACGCATGTCAGATCCTGACATGATTGCTGCAATTCAAGCCGCAGTGTCAATTCCTGTAATGGCTAAAGTTCGCATAGGACACTTTGTTGAAGCACAAATTCTTCAAAGCTTGGGTGTTGATTACATTGATGAATCTGAAGTTCTCACTCCGACTGATTACGCCAATCACATTAACAAGTGGGATTTCACTATTCCTTTTGTTTGCGGTGCTACAAATTTAGGTGAAGCACTTCGTCGTATCAATGAGGGTGCAGCAATGATCCGTTCTAAAGGCGAAGCCGGAACCGGTGATGTTTCAAATGCGATGACTCACATGCGCCAAATTGGTGGAGAAATTCGCCGCCTCACTTCCATGCGTGAAGATGAACTCTATGTCGCTGCAAAAGAGATGCAGGCACCATTTGATTTAGTTAAAGAGGTTGCTGCAAATGGAAAACTTCCAGTCGTTCTATTTACAGCAGGTGGCATTGCGACTCCAGCGGACGCGGCCCTGATGATGCAGATGGGTGCTGATGGAGTATTCATCGGTTCAGGTATCTTCAAATCTGGAGATCCAAAAAAGCGCGCATCAGCATGCGTGAAGGCAACTACGTTTTACAAGGATCCTAAAGTTGTTGGAGATGCCTCACGCGGACTTGGTGAAGCCATGGTCGGAATCAACGTTGCAGATCTTCCAGCGCCACATCGCCTCTCTGAACGCGGTTGGTAGTAAAAAACTTGCAGGTCGGTGTTCTGGCTTTACAGGGTGATTTCCGCGAACACTTAAGCGCCTTGGCCAGGTGTGATGTCTCAGGATTTGAGGTTCGCACTCCTGCAGAGTTAGAAAAAGTTGATGCACTCATAATTCCGGGTGGAGAATCAACCACAATTGTTTCCCTTGCAAAATCTTTTGAAATCTTTGAACCAATAAAAAAGCGTATTGCTTCAGGCATGCCAACGTACGGCTCCTGTGCCGGAATGATTATGTTGGCAGATCACATAGTAGCCGCACAAGATGGTCAAGAAACTTTCGGTGGAATAGATATAACTGTTCGCCGCAACGCTTTCGGGCGACAAGTAGATTCTTTTGAAAGTGATATCTCAGCTCCTGCAATTTCAAACTCTCCGATACGTGCAATATTTATTAGGGCACCGTGGGTTGAAAAAGTTGGCAAGAACGTTGAAGTTTTAGCTAGTTTAGAAGGCTCAGACGGGGCATCTCATGTGATAGCAGTGCGTCAAGGGCATTTGTTAGCCACTGCTTTTCATCCTGAAATTACCGATGATTACAGCGTCCATAGGTACTTCCTCGAAAAAGTTTGCTCATAGAGATTCGTTGAGATTACGATAAAGTAAGTCAGGAATAAACAATCTTTCAGGTGAGGTGTTAAATGTCCGGCCATTCCAAGTGGGCAACTACAAAGCACAAAAAAGCTGTCATTGATGGTCGTCGTGCTAAGAATTTCGCGAAGTTGATTAAAGCAATCGAAGTTGCTTCGCGCAACGGTGGTCCAGATATGGATGGCAACCCAACACTCTTTGACGCTGTTGCAAAGGCGAAGAAGAATTCAATGCCTGCAGACAATATTGATCGTGCAATCAAGCGCGGTGCTGGCCTTGAATCTGGTGGCGCTGATTGGCAAACAATTATGTATGAAGGTTACGGACCACATGGTGTCGCAATCATGATCGAATGTCTGTCAGATAACAGAAATCGCGCGGCATCTGAAGTTCGTGTTGCTGTCACACGCAATGGTGGCTCTATGGCCGATCCTGGTTCAGTTTCATATTTGTTCCATCGCAAAGGTTTAATCGTTGTCAATAAAGCATCAGGAACAACTGAAGAATCTATTCTAGAAGCAGTTCTAGAAGCAGGCGCCGAAGAAGTTAACGATAATGGCGATGCATTTGAAATAGTTTGCGAGGCAAGTGATTTAGTCACAGCGCGCACAGCACTTCAAAATGCGGGAATAGATTACGAATCTGCGGATTCTTCTTTCATTCCATCCATGACAATTGATTTGGATGCCGAGTCAGCGACGAAAGTATTCGAACTTATCGATGCGATCGAAGAGCTAGATGATGTGCAAAATGTCTTCAGTAACGCTGATGTATCAGATGAAGTAATGGCGAGCCTGGCTTAAATTTTTCGCCCCACCTCTTAGGCTTGCGCCATGCGAGTTCTTGGAATCGACCCAGGTCTGACTAGATGTGGCGTCGGCATCGTCTCTGGAACTCCAGGATCTGTTCTGACATTAGACGGAGTTGGCGTCATCATGACCGCTACAGATTTAGATCTTGATCATCGTTTACTTGAATTGCACTCACAGATTACGCAATGGGTTGAAAAGTATTCTCCTGATGTTATTGCTGTGGAAAGAGTTTTCTCTCAGCACAATGTGCGCACTGTTATGGGCACAGCGCAAGCTGCCGGAATCGCATTATTAGTTGCGGCACAAAACGCTATTCCAGTGTTTTTACATACACCGAGTGAAGTAAAAGCGGCAGTAACAGGTTCTGGTCGAGCTAATAAAGCTCAAGTATCAGAAATGGTCAAGCGTCTGTTGAATTTACAAGAAATTCCTAAGCCAGCAGATAGCGCTGATGCACTCGCACTCGCCATCTGTCATATTTGGCGTGGTTCTGCTGATTCAAAAATTAAAACGGCGTTAGCTGCGGAGAAAAAGAGATTGGCAGCCCTTCGATGATTGCAACGCTAAGCGGAACGGTGAAATCACTTACTTCCGATAGAGCAATTATTGAAGTAGGGGGAGTAGGCATGAATGTTTTAATAAATGCTCACACCAGCAATTCATTGACAATTGGTGCCCATGCAAACTTATTCACTTCCCTTGTTGTGCGAGAAGATTCGCTTACTCTCTTTGGTTTTAGCGATGAACCCTCTCGAGTTCTATTTGAATTAGTCCAAACCGTTTCAGGTATTGGTCCAAAAGTTGCGCTCTCAATTTTAGGTGCACTGACTCCTTCAGAATTAGCACACGCAGTCAACACTGAAAATATTTCTGCGATTGAAAAAGTTCCTGGAATAGGCAAAAAAGGAGCCCAGCGTTTAATCCTGGAACTCAAATCAAAGATCAGCGATTTCGGGCAGGGTTCATATACGAGATCTCATCAACCTGTATGGCGCGAACAATTGACAAGTGCTCTTGTATCTTTAGGATTTTCAGCCAAAGATTCCGATGATGCTATTAACTCTGTTTTATCCGATATACCCCAGGAAGAAATTGCAAAGATGGAGTTAGGCGAATTACTTAAACGTGCACTACAAAGTGGTAAAAAATGACCCCCGATGATCGCCTGGTAACTCCGGCGCTTCGAAGCGATGATGGTGTCGCAGAAAATGCGCTACGCCCAAAGACTCTACAAGATTTTATTGGTCAAGACAGAGTGCGCCAGCAAATAGATGTATTGCTCAGCGCTGCCAGAAAACGCGAAAGCGCGGCTGATCATATTTTGTTATCAGGTCCACCAGGATTAGGTAAAACAACACTTGCACTTATTTTGGCGAGTGAAATGAATACTCCTATTCGCGTTACAAGTGGACCGGCAATCACGCACGCAGGAGATTTAGCAGCCATTCTTTCTTCTTTAGTTGAAGGTGAAATCCTCTTTCTCGATGAAATACATAGGTTGCCTCGTCCAGCCGAAGAGTTGCTCTACCTTGCTATGGAAGATTTTCGTGTAGATGTTGTTGTCGGAAAGGGTCCGGGAGCAACTGCTATTCGGCTGCAACTCCCACGATTTACACTAGTAGGTGCAACAACTCGTGCAGGATTGCTGCCTAGTCCGTTGCGTGATCGATTTGGCTTTACTGCCCACCTTGATTTCTATGATGAAAAAGATTTAGCAACAGTAATTACTCGAAGTGCAAAATTGCTTGGCTTAACTATTGATGCAAAGGCAGTTGATGAAATAGCAGGGCGCTCTCGTGGTACCCCAAGAATTTCCAATAGATTACTTCGTCGTGTGCGAGATTTTGCTCAGGTACAAGGTGGAAATGTACTTTCGCATGATCACGCAATGGCCGCTCTAGAAATGTATGAAGTAGATGAAAAAGGTCTAGATCGATTAGATCGAGCTGTTCTCACTGCCCTCATCGAACGATTCAATGGCGGACCTGTTGGTCTATCTACTCTTGCCATTGCAGTTGGTGAAGAGAGTGAAACTGTTGAATCTGTCGCAGAACCTTTCTTAGTCCGCAATGGATTTATGGCCCGCACATCTCGCGGAAGAGTTGCAACGCCATTGGGTTGGACCCATATTGGGCGCACTCCGCCTGCTGATTTATCGGCAACTCCGGGCCTTTTCGACACACCAGATATTCACGCCTAGACTCTGCACTTATGTCTACATCGAATAAACCCGTAAAAACTGCTGCCCGTCCAGGGCGCACCTTGGTAGTCCTTGCCCTCGTCATGCTTGCCTTGCTCGCAACAGTTCTTATTACTGGTGCAAAAGCAGTACGACTTGGTTTAGACCTTCGCGGAGGAACAAGTGTTACGTTGCAACCGCGCATTGCTCCAGGTGAAAATGGCAAAGTCACCACAGAGGCAATCGATCAAGCTGTTTCAATTATTCGCCAACGTGTTAACTCATTAGGTGTTGCCGAAAGTGAAGTTGCCGCGCAAGGTAGCGGAACAAATCGTCAAATTATTATTTCAATTCCAGGAGATACTGGACGGCGTGTTGTCGAATTAGTTGGGCAAACTGCAGAATTGCGATTTAGACAAGTACTAGCAACAGCGCCAGGTGCTGCATCTGCGGCTCCTACAGATCCAGCAGCAACTCCTGCGGCCGCTGTCACGCCAGAGTTAAACGCACAATTTGCAGCCCTTGATTGCACTAAACCAGAAAATCTCCAGGGTACTGGTAGCGATAATGCAGAGAGCGCAATTATTGCCTGCGATAGAAATGGCGGCGCAAAGTACATTCTTGATAAAGCAGAAGTACTTGGACGTCAGGTTTCTAAAGCAACAGCCGGAATTGATCAGCAAGGTGGTAATGCTTGGTATGTCTCACTAGTTTTCAATGATGAAGGTACAAAAGCTTTTGGTGATATCACTGGGCGAGTAACATCTTTGCCATCTCCGCAGAACCAGGTAGCTATTGTTTTGGACGGATTAGTTGTTTCGGCTCCACGTATTAATGAAGCAATTCCCTCTGGAAATGCTCAAATTACTGGTTCCTTTACCCAATTAGAAGCACAAGATCTTGCCAACGTTCTTAAGTACGGTGCGTTGCCACTGGCATTTGACCGCGGAGAAGTTCAGCAAGTTTCTCCGACTTTGGGCGCCGATCAATTAGATGCAGGTTTATTGGCTGGTCTTTTGGGTTTCATACTTATTTTCGTATATTCAGTTTTGTACTATCGCGGTTTAGGTTTTGTTTCTATAGGTTCCCTCTTGGTTGCGAGCGCCCTTGTTTACCTTCTCTTCCTGCTTCTCGGTAAGTGGATTGGATTCACACTTACTTTAGCTGGTATCGCAGGTGCCATTGTTGCGATCGGTATTACAGCTGACTCCTTTATCGTCTACTTCGAACGTATACGAGATGAGATTCGTGATGGTCGATCTCTGCGTTCGGCGGTTGAAACTGGTTGGACTAAAGCACGCAGGACCATCGTAGTTGCTGACTTCGTTTCAATTATTTCCGCTGTTCTCCTATACCTATTCGCTGTGGGTGGCGTACGTGGTTTCGCATTTACGTTGGGGCTCACAACACTTGTCGATTTAATCGTCGTATTTGCCTTCACTAAACCATTGACAATGTTTTTGGCTAGGTTGAAATTCTTTAGTTCCGGTCATGCTCTATCTGGTGTATCGGCAAAAAGTATCGGCAATGTATCTCATGCAACAAAGGAGGCGTAAGTTATGTCTAAGTTTTCAGGATTAGGCGCTCGATTGCACTCGGGTGAAACCTCAGTTGATTACATTGGAAAGCGCCGCCGCTGGTATGCACTCTCTGGCCTTTTGATTATTGCCTCCATTGCAGCACTTGCATTACAGGGATTGCATCTAGGTATTGAATTCAAAGGCGGATCTTCATACACGGTAACAAAGGTTGGCTCTTCGATTGCTCAGGCAGAATCAGCGCTAGCAAGTGCAGGAATCACCGGGGAAAAAATTATTCAGCAAGTTGGAAGTGACAAAATTCGTGTACAAACAGGTTCACTTTCAACGCAAGAATCTAATGCTGTTGAGGACTCATTAGCATCAGCATTTGGCGTCAGTGTTGATTCGATTGACACACAAATCATTGGACCTTCATGGGGTAAAGAAATTACTCGTAAGGCTCTATACGGCCTGGTTGGCTTTTTAATCGTTGTGATTCTTTATTTAGCCATGGCTTTTGAACCAAAAATGGCAATAGCGGCAATCATTGCAGTTGTGCACGATGTGTTCATCACAGTTGGAATCTACGCACTTGTCGGCTTTGATGTTACGCCAGCGACGGTGATTGGGTTCTTAACTATTTTGGGCTATTCGCTCTATGACACAGTTGTCGTTTTTGACAGAGTCCGCGAAATTACTCGATCAATTACTTCCACATCCAAGATGACATATTCACAAGCAGCAAACTTAGCTGTCAACCAAACAGTTGTGCGCTCAATTAATACAACCATCGTTGCATTGCTACCCGTTGGTTCAATTCTTTTTGTCGGCGCAGGATTATTAGGAGCGGGAACACTTAAAGATCTCTCTTTAGCGCTATTTATCGGTCTAGCTACCGGAGCATATTCTTCAATCTTTATTGCAACGCCTTTGCTCGCTGCAATGCGTGAGCGTGAACCTGCGATGCGGGCGCTAGCAAAACGCGTTAACGCTCGTGGTGGATCACCAGCGATGGCAACAACTGGTGCTGTTGCAATAGATAACAGCGGTGAGAAACGTGGTCCTCGTAATCAACCAAAACGTAAAGGTCGCAAGTAACTTTATTTGCGTCCCAGATGGACACACTCTTACAACCCTTGATCAACTCCTTACAGGAGCATGATCCAAACTCTGATGTTGCAAAGGTTGAAAAAGCCTATGAAGTTGCAAAGAAAGCCCACTTAGGACAACTTCGTAAATCAGGTGATGAATACATTACTCATCCTGTTGCCGTTGCCTCAATTCTTGCCGAACTTGGCTTAAATGACGCAACTATTATCGCTGCGTTATTGCATGACACGGTTGAAGATACGCCCTATTCATTAACTCAATTAAAGGGTGATTTTGGCGATGAAATTTCATCATTAGTCGATGGCGTGACAAAATTAGATAAATTAAGTTACGGACCCACTGCTGAAGCAGAGACCGTGCGCAAGATGGTTGTTGCGATGTCGCGTGATATTCGGGTACTCGTTATTAAACTGGCGGATCGATTACATAATGCTCGCACATGGAAATATGTAGATCTACAGAGCGCCGAACGCAAGGCCCGAGAGACATTAGATATCTATGCACCTCTTGCTCATCGACTTGGCATGAACGCAATTAAATGGGAGTTAGAAGATCTCTCATTTGCAGTTCTTGAACCGAAGAAGTTTGAAGAAATTTCACGGTTGGTTGCAGAGCGAAGTCCTTCTCGCGATGCTCTGACTGCCGAAGTTATTAAAGATGTTGAAGTGGATCTGGCAAAGGACTCCATTGAAGCAAGTGTCACGGGTCGTAAAAAGCACTTCTTCAGCGTCTATCAGAAGATGGTTGTTCGCGGTCGTGATTTTAATGATATTTACGATTTAGTTGGAATTAGAGTTTTGGTAAATGATGTAAAGGATTGCTACGCAGTACTTGGTTCTATTCACGCCCGATGGTCACCGGTTCCAGGCAGATTCAAAGATTACATTGCAATGCCAAAATTTAATTTATATCAATCACTTCACACCACTGTTATTGGACCTGATGGCAAAGCAATTGAGATTCAGATTCGCACCTTTGAGATGCATTCACGCGCTGAATTTGGAATCGCGGCTCACTGGAAATATAAGCATGGCACTGATACGAATTCCTCTTCTCCGCAAATGCTTTGGTTGCGACAATTACATGAATGGCAGAAAGAAACTGAAGATCCTTCAGAGTTCTTAGAAGCGCTCAGATTCGATCTTGGTACTCCTGAAGTTTTCGTTTTTACACCCAAAGGAAGCGTTGTGGCTCTTCCAGGCGGTTCGACGCCTGTTGATTTTGCATATTCAGTGCATACAGATGTTGGCAATAGATGTGCGGGCGCAAAGGTAAATGGACGATTAATTCCACTTGATACTCGCTTGAATAATGGTGATGTTGTTGAAATTGTTACCAATAAAAGTGAGTCAGCTGCGCCTTCTCGTGATTGGCTTAACTTTGTTAAGAGTCCCCGTGCTCGGTCAAAGATCAAGGCCTGGTTTAGCAAAGAGCGACGTGAAGAAGCGATAGAAGCAGGGCGTGAATCAATTGCTCGTCAAATGCGCAAAGCAGGATTGCCTTTACAAAAAATCTTTGCAGGCCATGCGCTACTTGAACTCGCACATGAGTTGAGATACCCGGACATCTCAGCGTTGTATTCAGCAGTGGGTGATGGTCATGTTTCATCGGCTGCGATCATTGACAAGTTAGTTCAGTTCATGGGTGTTGAAGATTCTCACCCTGAACCCACTATGGATTTTATTCCCGGGGGAGCACCAGTTGCTAAACGCTCTAGTAGTGCAATTAAGGTCGAAGGAATTGATGATGTTCTAGTAAAGCTTGCTCGTTGTTGTACGCCAGTTCCAGGGGACCCAATCATGGGATTTATTACTCGTGGAAGTGGAGTATCAGTTCATCGATCTGATTGTGTAAATGCTGATGATTTGCGCACACATCAGAGTGACCGCATCGTGGGTGTGAAGTGGCTAGAAGGTGCCTCAAGTTTATTCTTGGTCAATATTCAAGTTGAAGCACTCGATAGAGCACGTTTACTAGCCGATGTGACTCGTACATTATCTGAACAGCAAGTTAATATTCTTAGCGCAGCAGTAAGTACCACCAAAGATCGCGTTGCAATCTCTCGCTTTACATTTGAAATGGCTGATGCCACGCATTTGGATGCGGTTTTAAGTGCAGTTAGATCAATTGAGGGCGTGTACGACGTTTATCGAACAACCAATAATTAATTAAATTCAGCCAGAGATTTCTGTGCTTCTTCTAGCCAGATACGTCTTGCAGCAGCAGATTCCAACGCCTCAGTCGCCTTTTTAGCATTTCCAGCACTTGTTGCCTTGGATGCAATCTTCTCGTAATTATCGATTGCGCCTTGAAGTTGAGCCACAACTTCTGCAGCGCGTGCTTTGGCGGCAGGATCTGTTTTGCGCCAAATTTCAGCTTCGGCTGATTTGATCGCTTCTTCTACGGCACTGACGCGGGCATCTAGTGCTGATCGCTTATCGCGTTTAGTCATTCCGATTTTCTCCCACGCGCGTGCAAGTTCTCTAAACTTATTCTTAGCAGCCTTCACATCAGTCAAAGGAAGCAGCGCTTCGATTTGAACAATAAGTTCTTCACGTTTTGCCAAGTTACTGCCCATTGTTACTTCGCGCTTTTCTAGGTCAGCGTTTTTTGCTTGGAAGAATTGGTCCTGAGATTTTTTAAAGCGAGCCCATAGTTTTGCATCATCAGATGGCTTGCCACGACCGGCGGCCTTCCATTGATCCATGAGAGATTTAAAAGCCTTAGCAGTTGGTACCCATTCAGTGGATGTAGCCAGTTGTTCGGCTTGCGAAACTAAGTTCTTTTTAGCATCGGTGACAACAGAAGTCGTTGCTTCTAAGTTAGCAAAGTGAGTTCTGCGTCGCTTGTCGAATTTGTTGCGAGAAGCCGAAAATCGCTTCCACAAATCTGCATCAGTTTTCTTATCCAGACGCGGCGCTGATTTCCACTCAGTAAGCAATTCTTTGAGTCGATCACCTGTGGTTTTCCAGCTTTCAGATAATGCAAGTGATTCAGCTTCGACGACAATCTTTTCCTTTTCAACTAAAACCTGAGCGCGCTTTGCGCTTTTTTCTGCTTCAGCTGCAGCCTTCTTCGCTTCATAAGCACCACGGTGGCCTTCGATGAGTGGTTCAAGTTGTTCAACAGAGTTTGCAAGGGCTTCGAGATCGCCCACGGCATTAACTTCTTTGACTTGATCGCGTAATTTTTTAACAGAGGCCATCGCATCGGATGGAACCATTGCACCACTTGTAATGCGTGCTGCGAGGAGTGCGATTTCTGATGCGACTGCTTCAAATTTCCTAACAAAATAAGCTAGTGCTTCTTCCTCACTTTTTCCGGGATATGAACCAACGGCTGTATCACCTGCTGAAGTTTTAACGAAGACCGTTCCATCTGGTGCTACATAACCAAATTTTGCAGGATCACCAATGAGTGCAGAGGCTGCAGATGATGGAATTGAAAGAGGAGTTGGAGTTACGTCGGACATGGTCTTCCCTTCAGCGCGTTAATCGATTTCGATCTTCGCTATTGGACCTCATAAACTTTGAATCTGATGTCACAGATCCTTCGGTCGAGTTGGTCAGGCGGCTTAGTGAAGGTAAAAGGTACCCTGTACCTATGAGCGCGGCGAAATTTCCCGCCTAACTCGCTCCATAAATAGGCGTAGCCGAAGGGAAATCCCCGTGTTCGTAACCTCCTTTGCGGCCCCAATGTTCGCCACAAATTGTTGGATCATTGCCGATGCCCCAGGGGGTGAATGCGTCATCGTTGATCCAGGGATGCCTGATGTTTCCGACACAGTGTCTATGGTTTTAAATGAACACAAACTAAAAGCCGTTGCCACAATCATCACTCACGGACACCTAGATCACACATTTTCGATAGTGCCTGTTGCTGATGCTTATGGCATTCCCACCTACATCCACAGTGAAGATCGAGCGCTACTTTTGCATCCAGAACGCGCTCATGGTGCTGAATTTCTAGCGACATTAAGCGCAATGAACTTTGTTGAACCTAGTGATGTAAGAGAATTACGACATGGAGCTGAACTCGAAATGCTAGGAATGAAGTTTCGAGCAATCCATTCCCCGGGACACACTCGAGGTTCCTTAATGTTTACCGTCAATGATGAAGTTCTGATTAGCGGAGACGTGTTGTTTGCCGGCGCAATTGGCCGTACTGACCTACCTTCTGGTTCGGCTAGCGACATGCAAGAAACGCTCGTTAATAAAGTATTGACGCTTGCAGATCACCTTCGAGTTCTACCAGGACACGGACCAGATACAACTATTGCTCACGAAAGAAAAACTAATCCATATCTGATCGATGCTGCGAAGAAATCAGGTAGGCGATGAGTAAAGCAAATCAAATTCAAGCACCTAAAGGTGTCAGCGAATATGCACCACCACAATCTAGAAAATTTGAATCAGTTCGTCACGCTTTACTTGAGCCGGCGAAGAGTGCAGGGTATGAATTAATCGAATTACCAGTTTTTGAAGATACAGAGTTATTTACTCGTGGAGTTGGCGAATCAACTGATGTCGTCTCAAAAGAGATGTACACCTTTGAAGATCGTGGTGGGCGTTCAATAACTTTACGTCCAGAGGGAACAGCCGGCGTAATGCGCGCTGTTATCGAACATGGTCTAGACCGCGGCCAACTTCCGGTGAAACTTTATTACAGTGGTCCATTCTTTCGCGCAGAACGTCCACAAGCAGGCAGGTATCGTCAATTTTACCAAGTAGGCATCGAAGCAATTGGTATCCAAGATGCTGCATTAGATGCAGAAGTTATCGCAATTGCAGATGCTGGATTTAAAGCTATCGGATTAAAAAAATATCGCTTAGAAATTACATCTCTAGGAGATTCTGCCTCACGTGCAAAACATAGAGTCGAATTACTCAAATTTATCGAAAAATTGAAGTTAGATGAAGCCACTCGTGCCCGAGCAAGCATCAATCCACTTCGTTTATTTGATGATAAACGCGATGAGATAAAGGATCAGATGGCGGATGCACCTTTGTTACTCGATTTCTTATCGCCAGATTCTCTGAAGGATTTTGAAGAAGTTCAGAAGCATCTGAAAGCACTCAAGGTTGACTACATTATTAATCCACGCATGGTTCGTGGTTTGGATTACTACACCGGAACAACTTTTGAATTTGTACATGAATTACTCGGCGCTCAATCTGGCATTGGCGGTGGCGGTCGCTATGACGGGCTTATGGAGCAATTGGGTGGTCAAGAACTCTCCGGTATTGGCTTTGGTTTAGGTATTGATCGCTGTGTGCTTGCTGCAGATGCTGAAGGTATTTCATTTGATCAAGAGTTCACTTCAGATTTATTTATCATTCCTCTGGGAGATGAAAGTAAAAGTACGGCATTAACCGTTGCCCAAGAATTGAGAAATGCAGGATTTAGAGTCGAAATTTCTTTCGGTGGTCGTGCCCTCAAAGGGTCAATGAAAGCGGCCGATAAAAGTAATGCCGAGTACGTACTAGTCCTTGGTGATAGCGAAATTTCAACTGGAACTGTGGAGCTTAAGCAGATGAGCACGGGCAAGACATCTTCGGTTACTCTTACCTCCTTACAGAATCATCTTCGAAGTGTTTCTGGTAAATAATTAACTTTAGAAAAAGAGGCAGTTAAATGTTGCGCACACATGGAGCTGGAACGCTTCGAGCATCCCATGTTGGCCAGAGTGTGACTCTTGCTGGCTGGGTTGCCAGGCGTCGCGATCATGGCGGTGTGGCATTTATTGATTTCCGGGATGCAACTGGTTGGGTACAGGTAGTTATTCGCGATGAAAAAATTGCAGGTGCACTGCGCGCTGAATGGTGTTTAAAAATCACTGGTGAAGTTATTGCCAGACCTTCAGGAAATGAAAATTCTGCTCTTCCAACTGGTGCCATCGAAGTGATGGGCGATGATGTAACAATTTTAAGTGAAGCATCAGCCTTACCATTTCCTGTTGATAGCGGTGATGATGTAGAAATTTCAGAAGAAGTTCGGTTGAAGTATCGTTATTTAGATTTAAGACGCGAAGGTCCCGCCGCGAATTTGCGTTTACGTTCAAAAGTTACGTCGACTATTCGTAGAGTGATGGAAGAAGAAACCTTCCTTGAAATCGAAACTCCGTATCTCACTCGTTCTACTCCCGAAGGTGCACGCGATTTCTTAGTTCCAGTTCGCCTGCAACCCGGCAGTTGGTATGCGTTGCCTCAATCTCCACAGTTGTTTAAGCAATTGTTGATGGTTGCCGGAATGGAAAAGTATTACCAAATAGCGCGTTGTTTCCGCGATGAGGATTTTAGAGCAGATCGCCAACCAGAATTTACTCAACTAGATATTGAGATGTCTTTCATTGACCAAGAAGACATTTTGGCAGTAGCTGAAAAGATTTTAGTGAAGGTATGGCAAGAAGTTCTTGGCTACCAGATCTCTTTGCCAATTCCTCGTATGACGTATCTCGATGCAATGGCTCGATACGGATCAGATAAACCAGATTTACGCTTTGATCTAGAACTTGTTGACTGCACTAGTTATTTTGCTGACACTACTTTTAGAGTTTTTCAAGCTCCTTATGTTGGAGCTGCATTAATGCCAGGGGGTGCAGATTCTCCTCGTCGTGAATTAGATGCATGGCAAGACTGGGCAAAAGCACGTGGCGCTAAAGGACTTGCATATATTTTGGTTGCAGCAGATGGATCTCTTGGGGGACCAGTTGCTAAGAATTTAAGTCAATCCGAACAATCCGGCATTGCAGCACACGTTGGCGCTAAGCCGGGAGATGCAATTTTCTTTGCCGCCGGAGAGCGCACCGCATCACTGAATTTACTCGGAGCAGTGCGTCTTGAAATTGGTAAGCGCTGCAATCTTATCGATGCAACGCGGTGGGAATTTGTTTGGATTGTGGATGCACCAATGTTTGAACCAACTGATGGCGGTGGTTGGACTGCCGTGCACCATCCATTTACAGGTCCTAAGCCAGAGTTTGCTAAGACATTCGCTAAGGATCCAGCGAGTGCATTGGCATATGCCTATGACATCGTCCTTAACGGAACTGAACTAGGTGGCGGTTCGATTCGCATACATGATCGTGAAATGCAGAAAGATGTGTTTACAGTTATTGGATTAAGCGATGAAGAAGCCGTAAGTAAATTTGGCTTTTTGCTGGAAGCTTTTAATTATGGTCCACCTCCACACGGTGGAATTGCTCTGGGATTAGATAGATTGTGCGCACTGCTTTCTCATTCAGATTCCATTCGTGAAGTAATCGCTTTTCCAAAAACAGCCAGTGGCGCAGATCCACTTACTGGAGCGCCAACTCCGATTACTCCTGCGCAACGAAAAGAGAGTGGAATTGATGGGGCACCAAAAGAGGGAGCCAAGTAAGGCAATCGGGTAGGCTGGGCTTATTCGTAAGTAGGTTCGTAAATCAAGGAGGAAGTCATGGGCCCAGGTGGAATTGCAACAATCATTGCGGCGTCATCCCTTCTTGTTATCGCAATTGCGGTGAGCTATGCAGTCATCCGCGTGGGACGTTTTATTGATGAAGCCAAAACTTCTCTCAAGGCTGTTACTGATGAGGCAACCCCGTTGATTGAGGAAGTTCACACAACTGTCACCCTTGTAAATGGACCACTGCAAAGTTTTAATCGCATGACAAAAAATGTGGAAGATATTTCCGAGAAAATTACGAGCGCAACATCTGATTTTCTAGATAAGAGTGGTCCAGCGTTAAAAGTTGCTGGAGCTCTTGTATCGGCTGCGCAAATGGGCAAAGTCCGTACTAAGAAAAAGAAGAAGAAGAAGGCTGAGTGATCTGCCCACGTGGAATCCGCCGAAATCCGTTCGCGCTGGCTGCGCTTCTTCGAATCAGATAACCGCGAAGGTTTACTTCACACGGTCGTTCCTTCAGCTTCATTGATTGCAGATGATCCAAATTTATTGTTAGTAAATGCTGGAATGGTTCCTTTCAAACCCTTTTTTCTTGGAGAAGTAACTCCGCCCTATAAGAGAGCAACATCCGTTCAAAAATGCGTTCGAACTCTAGATATTGATGAAGTAGGAAAAACAACTCGTCACGCATCTTTTTTCCAAATGTGTGGCAATTTTTCTTTTGGCGATTATTTCAAAGAGGGTGCAATTGCCCTGGCATGGGATTTGCTGACTCGTCCAATTTCTGAGGGTGGTTACGGTTTTGCCGAATCTAAGTTATGGGTCACTGTTTTTCACGATGATGACGAGGCCGTACAAATTTGGAATAAAAAAATTGGGATGCCGCTAGATCGCATTCAGCGCAGAGGAATGGACGATAACTTCTGGTCAATGGGAGTTCCCGGACCGTGCGGTCCATGTTCTGAAATTTATTACGACCGTGGTCCTGAGTACGGCAGCGAAGGTGGACCGATTGCTGATGAGAATCGGTATATGGAAGTATGGAATTTAGTTTTCATGCAAAATGAACGTGGTGCTGGTTCTGGTAAAAACGATTTTCCTATTTTAGGTGAACTTCCTGCAAAGAGTATTGATACAGGTCTTGGTCTAGAGCGTATGGCTGCGCTCTTACAAGGCGTTGAAAATATCTATGAAATTGATACAACTGCGCAAATTCTTAATCGAGCATCCGAACTCACTGGCGTTAAATATGGGAAAAATGAGAAATCAGATATTGCACTGCGCGTAGTTGCAGACCACGCTCGAACTTCAGCGATGCTTATTGGCGATGGTGTTACTCCTGGCAATGAAGGTCGCGGGTATGTATTGCGCCGAATGATGCGACGCACGATTCGTAATATGCGATTGCTGGGTTCAGATGATTTGATCATGAATGAATTAACAAAGGCTGCAATAGGGGCCATGTCACCGCAGTATCCAGAACTTAAGACAGAGAGTGACCGAATTTTGGCTGTAACCCAGGCTGAGGAAGATACCTTCTTACAAACCTTAAAGAGTGGAACAAGTATTTTTGAAGTTGAAAGTGCATCGATTAAAAAGAGCAAAGGTAAAAAACTATCTGGTGATGCTGCATTTAAGTTGCACGACACCTATGGTTTCCCATTTGATCTCACTCTTGAAATGGCTCGCGAAGAAGGACTTGAAGTTGATGAAGATGGGTTCCGCCGCTTAATGAAAGAGCAACGAGATCGCGCGAAAGCCGACTCTAAAGCAAAGAAAAGTGGCCACACAGATGTCAGTGTCTATCGCTCAATTGCGGATTCACATGGTCTTACTTCTTTCATTGGATACACGCATGTAGAGAGCGAAGCTGTTATTAAAGCTTTAGTAAACGATGGTGTTGCAGTGCAATCGGCTAAATCTGGCGATGAAATCGAAGTAATTTTAGATCGGACGCCCTTTTACGCAGAAGGTGGTGGCCAGTTAGCAGATGGTGGACTACTTACTATGGCAAATGGAGCAGTCATCGAAATCGATGATGTGCAAACTCCTGTTCCTGGAATAAGTGTGCACCGCGGACGCGTTCGTAGCGGTGCCATTGAAGCAGGAACGCAAGTATTAGCGCAGATTGATATTGAACGACGCAGTGCTATTTCGCGCGCGCACACAGCAACGCATATGGTTCACAAAGCATTTAGAGAAATTCTCGGCGAAACTGCAACACAGGCAGGTTCTGAAAACTCACCAGGACGTTTTCGTTTTGATTTTCCTGCTACGGGTGCAGTTCCAGATTCCGTACTCAATGATGTTGAGTCACGAGTAAACACTCTGCTCCTAGATAATCTTGAAGTAAGCGCAGAAGTAATGAGCCAAGCCGATGCCAAGAGACTGGGAGCGATGGCTCTTTTCGGTGAAAAATATGGGGATCAAGTGCGCGTTGTGAGCGTAGGAGATTGGGCCAGAGAATTATGTGGTGGAACGCACGTTGCCCGTTCTGGTCAACTTGGATTAATTAAATTACTAAGCGAATCATCTATTGGCGCTGGAGTAAGACGCGTAGAAGCTCTAGTTGGTGTCGATGCATACAAATTCTTAGCTCGCGAACATGTATTGCTTAGTTCTCTGACAGAGATCATCAAGGGTGCACGGACTGAAGAGTTACCAGAGCGCGTATCAGATCTAATTTCGAAAATGAAAGATATCGAGAAGGAATTAGCTACCTTGCGAACAGATGCTGCTTTGGCAAAGAGTTCAGAGTTGTTAAAGAGTAAGAAAGATATTGGTTCTCTCGCTTTAATTTCGGCTCAGATCTCCGATGGAATAAATAGTGAGAATCTACGGACTATTGCCTTAGATTTACGTAGCAAGACACCAAACAGTGTGGTCGTCCTAATCAGCGTTACGGATTCAAAACCTATTTTGGTAGTTGCCACAAGCGATCAAGCGCGAGCAGCCGGAATAAAAGCAGGAGCTTTGGTAAAAATTGGTTCGGCAGTTTTAGGCGGTGGCGGTGGCGGCAAAGATGATTTTGCTCAAGGCGGCGGCGTTGATGTTTCAAAAATTAATAAAGCTCTGGCAACTATCGAACACGCTATTTCTGGAAAATAAGATGCTTCGAGGGCGACGCATGGCCTTTGATTATGGTGACGTGCGCATAGGCGTTGCCGTCTGTGATCCAGATGCAATTCTTGCAACTCCTGTAACAACTTTGAAGAGCAAAGATGCGGATCTGTGGGAGCAAATAATCGCACTTGTTGCTGAGTATGAACCAATCCATATTTACGTTGGATCGCCAAGACATCTTTCCGGTGAATCCAGTATTTCAATGCAAAAAGCTGAAGATTTCAAGGAAGAAGTTGCCACCCGAACCACCATCGCTTGCTCGATGATTGATGAAAGACTTTCAACGGTAAGTGCTGCTAGACAACTTAAAGATTCAGGTATGAATTCGCGCGAAAGCAAGTTTGCTATAGATCAAGTGGCAGCAGTGGCAATTCTAGAACAAGCAATAGCGATTGAAAAAAGGAATCAATCTCAATGAAAAAGAGTGAACTATTAAGAGTTGTGGCTGCATTTTTCGCCGTGGCAGTGATAACTCTTCTAGTTCATGAATATCGATTATCAGGTGCCTCGACTAGTGATTTCTCCGATCGTTCAATCACGGCATCTGAAGCATTGGTAGATGTATCAATTGCAGAGGGCTCAACTGGTTCACAAATTGCAACAGAACTTTTTAACCTTGGCATAATTGAATCTTCACAGAGTTTTTTTAAGCTGGCAGTTTCTGATGCCAGATCAACAAGGATCGCACCAGGTATTCATCAACTTAACTCAAGAATCTCGGCGAGGCAGGCCTTAGAGCAATTGTTGGATTCGACCAGAATGCCGAACTTAATCAAAGTCTTTGAGGGTGGTTGGAATACAGAAATTTTTAAAGAGTTAGAAGAAAACGGTTTTGCGCAAGTAGATGTTTTAAAGGCTGCGAAGGAAGTTAAATTGCCTAAAGGATTTACTTCTCTAGAGGGAGTTCTATTTCCAGCTCAATACAGTTTCACAAAGGAGATCTCTGCTAAACAAGCTCTTGAATCGATGATTAAACGATTCGAACAACAGGTAGCAAGTTTAGGACTTGCTGATAGTCCTAATTTAACGCCGCAAGAAATAATTGTTGTTGCATCAATCATTCAAGCCGAAGGCGGTTTGCAAGACTTCACCAAAGTGTCAGCAGTGATCAAAAATAGGTTGAAAATAGGAATGCCACTGCAAATGGATTCAACAATTCATTATGCACAGAAGATTCGTGGAGATATCTTTCTTAGTACGAAATCAACTCTACTAAAATCCCCATTTAACACTTATCGAAAGTACGGATTACCCCCTGGGCCCATCGGAAACCCCGGATTAGATGCAATTAAGGCTGCAATTAATCCAGCCGTCGGCAACTGGTTGTATTTCGTTACAGTTAGTCCCGGTGATACTAGATTCACAGCAGATATAACCGAGTTCAATCAATGGAAAGCGTTGTATACAAAGAATCGAAAGGCGGGAGCATTCAAGTGATCAATGCTGCTGTTTTGGGTTCTCCAATTTCTCACTCACTATCTCCTCGACTTCACATGAGCGCATATAAACACCTTAATATTTCTGGCAACTATGGGTCTTTTGATGTTCCTGCAGGTTCGCTTCGCGATTTCTTAAAGGATAAAGCTAATGGCTGGACAGGATTTTCACTCACTATGCCCCTTAAAGAAGAGGCGCTGTCAGTTGCTGAAATAATTAATCCGTTAGCAAAAAGAATTCAATCGGGAAACACTTTAATTAGACAGGGTAATTCATGGAGTTTGCATTCAACTGATGTTCTTGGTTTTCAAAACGCCTGGAACCAAGAGAATTCGAGCAAACCTAAAACGGTACTTATTGTGGGATCAGGTGCCACGGCGCGCGCTGCCGCTGCCGCCTTTGATGATGCGAAGACATCAATATCGGTTCTTCATAGAAATACTGAACGTGGACAATCCATGCAATCATCTGTGAATGTTTCTGGCATGAAGTTTTTGCCGTGGCAATTTAGTAACAGTTTTTACGAATCCGATTTAGTTATAAATACGACGCCTAAGGCAGTCTTGGATTCATTCGCACACGAGCTATCCCATAAGCCCAATGGAACTTTTTTTGATGTCATTTACAATCCATGGCCTACTCAATTCGCTTCGGCTTGGACAAATTCTGGTTCTCCCGTAATTAGTGGATTAGATCTATTGATTGCGCAAGGAATTGAGCAGATTAGATTATTCACGGGAATCGATATTGATAGACAAGAGATCTCTACCTTTTTAAAGCGAGAATTAAAGTCTATATAAGTTATCCTAAAAGTTAATTCCAGGCGTAACGTCGATATTGGGTCCGACCCGTGAGATTAATTCGGATATTGGCTTATTGAAAATTTTCTTCATATTTGTTGCGAGTGGCCTTTATTTGTACGCCCCGATCGCTCTTCTTCTGCCACAATAGGACAATGCGTTGGCTAACTGCAGGTGAATCACATGGCCCAGCCCTGACGGCTATTATCGAAGGGCTTCCTGCGCATATAAAAATTACTACCAAAGATATTGATAAAGACTTAGCACGACGCAGACTTGGCGTTGGACGTGGAGCCAGGCAAAATTTCGAAGCAGATAAAATTACTATTAAAGGTGGAATTCGTTTAGGAATTTCTCAAGGCGGACCAATTGCAATAGAAGTTGGTAACTCTGAATGGCCTAAGTGGGAAAAAGTGATGTCTGCCGATCCGATTGATGATTCTGAATTAGAGGGTCTTGCTCGCAATGCTCCACTGACGAGACCTCGTCCAGGCCATGCTGACATGGTGGGCATGCAAAAATACGATTTCACAGATGCGCGTCCGATTTTGGAGCGTGCTAGCGCGCGAGAAACCGCAGCACGTGTCGCTTTAGGTGCAATTGCACGTGCATTCCTAGAACAAAGCGTAGGCATAACATTGTTTAGCCATGTGATTTCAATTGGTGTCGTTCGTGTTGCAGAGGATGCACCATTGCCCGGAAAGAATGATCAAGAAAAAATTGATGCAGACCCAGTTAGATGTGCCGACGCAAAAACAAGTGCACTCATAATTAATGAAATAGAAAAAGCGCACTCAGATGGGGACACACTCGGGGGAGTCTGCGAAGTTTTAGTCTTTGATGTTCCGCCTGGATTAGGTTCGCACGTGCATTGGGATCGTCGTTTAGATTCGCGCTTAGCCGGCGCCATGATGGGGATTCAAGCGATTAAGGGCGTTGAAATTGGAGATGGATTCCTCACAGCAACACGTAGAGGTTCTTCGGCGCATGATGAAATTGAAAAAAATACTTCAGGAAAGATTGTGCGCAGAACTGATCGCGCCGGTGGTACAGAAGGTGGAATGACTAACGGTGAAATATTGCGAATTAGTATTGCAATGAAACCAATTTCTACAGTACCTAAAGCGTTAGATACTATTGATATAGCCACTGGAGAAGCAGCAAAGGCAATTAACCAAAGATCAGATGTATGCGCTGTACCGGCATCAGGAGTTGTCGCCGAAGCTATGGCAGCACTCGTTCTGGCTGAGGCTGTACTCGAAAAATTCGGGGGAGATAGTGTTTCTGAAACTCGTCGAAATTATTTGTCCTATATGGAAAATCTACGTTTTAAATAAAGATGCCTCCACGCGTAATTTTGATCGGCCCACCAGGAGCCGGAAAATCAAGCGTCGGAAAATCTCTGGCTAGGTTATTGAGCGAAAAATTTGTTGATACGGATACAGTAATTTCTGAGCAAGAAAAGCAGAGCATTGGCGAAATTTTTGTAGATAAGGGCGAACCTTACTTTCGGCAAATTGAAGAACAAATTCTCCTTCAGCAATTAAATGATCACCCAGGTGTTTTAAGTTTAGGTGGAGGTGCCCCGTTATCATCGGTCGCACAAGAAGCAATCAAAGCAAGCGGCTCACCAGTTGTTTTTCTAGATGTCACACTTGCTGGCGCAGCACCACGCGTTGGATTCAATCGTGACAGACCACTACTTCTGGGCAATCCTCGAGCACAATGGCAAGAACTAATGAATGTTCGTAGACCAATTTATGAATCTTTAGCGCATCATCAGCTTCTTACAGATAAATTAACCCCAAACGAGGCTGCCACTGCGATTGTTACACTTCTCGTATGAGCACAATCACTGTTAATTCCGAACATCAATATGATGTTGTGATCGGCAACGGTTGGCTAGCAGAGCTCACGTCCAGCATTTCAAAATATGATCGTGTAGCCATTTTTTATTCAAAATCTCAAAAAGAACACATTCCCAAACTATCTGTTGACAATGAGATGCATTATTTTCCACTACCTGATGGCGAAGCAGCTAAATCTGCCCAAACACTTGCACACATGTGGGATTGGATGGGAGCGGCCGGATTTACGCGTTCAGACCTCGTTGTTGCTATTGGTGGCGGGACAGTTACAGATGCTGCAGGATTTCTTAGTGCAACGTGGCTAAGAGGAATTGATTGGATTGCGATACCGACAACGCTGGCTGGAATGGTTGATGCATCCGTAGGAGGCAAAACAGGAATTAATAGCGAATACGGCAAGAATTTAATCGGGGCATTTCATTCTCCACGTAAAGTAATCATTGATTCGAAATGGCTTAACACTCTTTCAAATCGAGACATTGCAGCTGGATTAGCCGAAGTAATAAAGAGTGGATTTATTGGAGATCAGTCGATTCTTGATTTAATGCAGAATTTTGACTTAGAACGTGATCGCAATAATTTTGAAGTGCTCAATCAATTAATCGAAAAATCTATTGCCGTGAAATCAGGTGTTGTCAGTTCAGATTTCAAAGAGAGTTTTGGGCGAGAGGTATTGAATTACGGTCACACCCTTGGACACGCTGTTGAGCGTCATAGCAAGTACGCATTGCGCCATGGTGAAGCAGTCTCAATTGGGTTGGTATTTGCTGCCCATCTTTCACAGATGCATTGTGGGCTAGATCAGAATATCGTCCAACAGCATATTTCTCTTTTAGAAAAGGTTGGGTTACCAACGACTTATTATCGCGCCGCATTACCTCAACTGCAGGCACTTATGAGTATTGACAAAAAATCGCGCGGAAATACTCTCCGATTTGTCGGCATTTCAGAAGTGGGTAAGACACAGAGAATTGAAGGTCTAAGTACTGATCAAGTTGCTGATGCTTATGAGAAAATAGCCAGATGAAAGTACTCGTAATCAACGGACCTAATCTTTCGCGTCTAGATATTCGCGACTCATCCGTTTATGGAGATTTGAGTTATCCGCAATTAGTTAATTTAATCGAATCTTCAGCTTTGGCTCATGGCTTTACTGCCGATGTGCGTCAAAGCGATGATGAAGCGCAGATAATCTCTTGGTTGCACGAAGCTGCTGATAATTCTTATCCGGTCATCATTAATCCCGCAGCGTTTACGCACTATTCATATGCGATCCGGGATGCAGCAGAATTGGTGAAATCTCCGCTGATCGAAGTTCATCTATCAAATCCATTAGCGCGTGAAGAATTTCGACATACATCAGTGATTTCAGGAGTTGCCAATGGAACAATTGGTGGATTCGGCCCAAACTCATATGCATTGGCGATGAGCGCACTTAAAGCACTCTTGTAGCCAGCGTTAGTTTTGCTAATTATTTCATTAGCTCTTTAGCGGGTATCCTTACACCCTTGACTATCGGGAATCGATAGCCTGGCCACATTGGCCTGATATAAGAAAAGCGTGGTTATACAAGTGGCAACAACAAATGATCTTAAGAATGGAATGACACTCGACATCGACGGTCAACTATGGAATGTAGTTGAATTTCAGCATGTGAAGCCGGGTAAAGGTCCGGCATTCGTGCGCACCAAGTTGAAGTCGGTTCTTACAGGAAAAGTTGTTGATAAAACTTTCAACGCTGGTGTAAAAATTGAAGTTGCTGTACTAGAAAAGCGTGAAATGAACTTCCTCTACAAAGATGGTGAAGACTTTGTTTTCATGGATAACAAGACATTTGATCAGACAAATATTTCTGCTCAGACCGTTGGCGACGCAGCTAACTACATGTTGGAAAACACTGGTGCAATAGTTGCAGTTCATGAAGGAAATCCTTTATATATCGAATTGCCAGCTTCAGTTGAACTTACGATTACGTATACCGAACCAGGTATTCAAGGCGATCGCTCATCGGGTGGAACTAAGCCAGCTACAGTTGAAACAGGTATAGAGATTCAGGTACCACTTTTCATTAAGCAAGACGAGAAGGTTCTAGTTGACACCAGAGATGGTTCATACCAAGGTCGCGCTTAACAGTGTCAGCACGAAGTAAAGCCCGTAAGCAATCTTTAGATCTTCTCTACGAATCTGATATTCGTGGAAAAGAATCGACAGATTTATTGGCACTTCGTGATGTTGTAGAAGAGGGTCCAGATGCTCGTCCCATCCGCGATTACACAAAAATTCTTATATCCGGTGTCGATACTCATAAGCGCAAGATTGATGAGCTAATTTCTACATATGCGCAAGGTTGGGATATGGATCGCCTTCCTGCAGTAGATAGAAATATACTGCGCATTGGAATCTATGAAATTTTGTGGCAAGAAGATGTACCTGACGCTGTTGCTATTGATGAAGCGCTAGCAATGGCAACGGAGCTCTCCTCTGAGGAGTCATCTGGCTATATCCACGGTGTACTGGGTCGCATCTCTTCCATTCGTGGGGATCTTAATCTTTAAAGTTAAATAGAACTTTTTTACTGGCCAATATGTTCAGAAGATTTTCGGCGCTAGTTTCGTTCATAATCGCTAAGAAAGTCACATCATTTTTTCGCAGCGAGAGTATTTCGCCATTCCAATCTTTGCGAAAAATGATTATGCCTGAACAAAATTGATCTAAAAGGTTAAGTTCTTTGTTCGTACGAAGAGTCAGTTCTTCTCGAAGCCGTCTCAAGTCAATAACTATGTTTGGTATTTCTGTGGATGAATTCTCTACAGAACTTTGATTGAAAAATGCGCCAACCGGAACTGCATAAATCTCTGCTATTGCTTGCAATTTATCAACCGAAACCGAACGTGAACCCCGTTCGTATGAACCAAGAACTACGGCTTTGATGCGACCATGACTAGCTTTTTCAAAATCTGCCAAAGTCCATTTTCTCGCACGACGCACTTCTCTCAGTGCATGACCTAGTAATTCTGCGCCCACGCTGGTATTTTCATGTGTGCTCATAAGTACGCAATCTAGAACAAGAATGAAACGCCGATCTTTGTTTGTCCACAGGAGAGCGTTTTTTGGTGCTATTCTTCGCCAGCATCCTTTAACGACCCATCCTGCGAGGTGGGGAAGGAGATTTATATGAGTGTTGCCCTGCCGCCGGCAGATATTGCCAGAGCCTTAACTCGCATTTCCCATGAAATCCTTGAACGCAATGGTGGATCTAACAATCTCGTTTTGCTGGGGATACCAACACGCGGTGCACATTTAGCTCACCGCATTGGCGCGATAATTCAAAATATTGAATCTAAGGCAGTGCCAGTTGGCACTCTAGATATTACTTTGCACCGCGATGACCTTCGGCTGCGTCCTCCACGAGCTCTCATGCCTACAAAAATTCCTCCAACCGGAATTGAGGGCAAAGATGTAGTGCTAATTGATGATGTTTTCTTCTCGGGAAGAACTATTCGCGCAGCCCTTGACGCGCTCGGTGAAATTGGTCGTCCTCGCACTGTTCAGCTCGCTGTCCTTGTCGATCGCGGACACCGTGAACTTCCAATTAGAGCTGATTATGTTGGCAAGAATCTACCGACTTCTTTAGACCAGTCGGTCAAAGTACATTTAACTGAAATTGATGGGGTTGATGAAGTTCTCATCGAAAGTGCGGATAATTTATGAAACATTTACTATCAATAAATGATCTCAGTGAATCTGAAGCAATTGCCATTCTAGATACAGCAGCCGAACTTGCTCGTGTTTCTGACGCTCCCATGAAAAAATTGCCAACTCTTCGCGGTAGAACGATCGTTAACTTATTTGCAGAGGATTCCACTCGTACCAGAATTTCTTTTGAAGCAGCAGCCAAGCGTTTATCTGCAGATGTTATTAACTTCAGCGCTAAGGGTTCTAGCGTCAGCAAAGGTGAATCTTTGAAAGATACAGCCCAAACGCTGCAGGCAATGGGCGCTGATGCAGTTATTATTCGCCACCAGGCGTCAGGGGCTGCACACAGGTTAGCTACATCAAAATGGATGTCGGGAACTGTCATAAATGCTGGGGACGGTACACACGAGCATCCAAGTCAGGCACTATTAGATGCCTACACATTGCGTAAACACTTAATGCAAGGTGCCAAGAATTTGCAAGGTTTACACGTTGCGATAGTTGGAGACATATTACATTCACGAGTAGCACGCTCGAATGTTTTATTACTTTCCAAACTAGGAGCAACTGTAAGTGTTGTTGCTCCACCAACTTTATTGCCGGTCGGGATTGAAAGTTGGGATGCGCATGTGTCCTATGATTTTGATGAATTAATTCCTAATACGGATGCCATCATGATGCTTCGCGTACAGAGTGAGCGAATGAATGAACTCTATTTCCCAAATGCTCGTGAGTATTCAAGATACTTTGGATTGAACTCTGACAGGGTGAAAAGAATGAAGAAGGATTCAATCATCATGCATCCAGGTCCAATGAATCGTGGATTAGAAATCACTGCAGATGTTGCAGATAGTGCTCGATCAGTAATCGTCGAACAAGTGAGCAATGGAGTAAGTGTTCGGATGGCAATCCTTTATACGCTCTTAACTGGAGAAGGAATCGAATCAGGAGCACTCGCATGAGTAAAAATTATTTTATAACAGGGGCAAAGTTAAGTGATGGTTCTGTAAAGGATATTTTCATCTCAGATGGAAAAATCGCAGGATTTAAAAACCCAACTGACAGCAAAGCAGTTCTCGTCGATGCAACCGGCAAAATTATTTTGCCCGGCTTAGTAGATCTGCACACACATTTGCGCGAACCAGGGAAGGAAGATTCAGAAACAGTTCTATCTGCATCGCGTGCTGGTGCTAAAGGGGGTTTTACAGCACTTTCTGCAATGCCAAATACATCACCAGTGGCAGATACGGCAGGTGTTGTTGAACAGGTTCTTCGTTTAGGAATTGAAGCAGGGTTATGTGATGTGTATCCAATTGGGGCGGTTACTAAGAATCTAGATGGCAACGAGCTTTCAGAGATCGGTGCAATGGCAGATAGCGCCGCTCAAGTGCGTATTTTTAGCGATGATGGGCATTGCGTCTCCAATCCTCAAGTTATGCGCCGAGCGCTGGAATATGTGAAGAAATTCAATGGAGTAATTGCTCAACATGCACAAGATCCTGATTTAACCATTGATGCACAAATGAATGAAGGAATTGTTTCATCTGTCCTGGGTTTGAAAGGTTGGCCAGCTGTTGCTGAGGAGGCAATCATTGCTCGTGATGTATTACTGGCAGATCACGTGCAATCACGTTTGCATATCTGTCACGTTACTACAGCTGGCGGTGTTGAGATTATCCGATGGGCCAAAGCTCGCGGTATAAATGTCACGGCAGAAGTAACTCCACATCATCTTTTGCTGACCGATGACATGGCAACTTCTTATGACCCGGTATTTAAAGTAAATCCACCGCTACGTACGGAAAAGGACGTACATGCATTGCGAGAGGCTTTAGCAGAAGGTGTGATTGATATTGTCGCAACGGATCACGCCCCGCATCCTGCCGAAAATAAAGAGTGTGAATGGCAACTAGCTGCATTCGGAATGTTAGGGCTAGAAACCGCACTTTCAATAATTACTCTGACAATGGTTGAGACAGGATTGTTAGATTGGAATGGAGTGGCAGAACGAATTTCACGCACTCCAGCACGTATCGGGGGATATACCGGACAAGGTACCGATTTTCTTGTGGGTCAGATGGCAAATCTCACCGTGATTGACCCGCGGGCTAGTTGGAGAGTCGACCGGGACTTAGTAGCCTCACGTAGTCGAAACACTCCTTTTCATGGAATGGAATTGCCTGGCGTGATCACTGAAACTTTCTATAGAGGAGTTCCAACTCTTTTACAGGCACAATTGCTCACAGAGAAAAATTCATGAGCAAATCCTTTTTGGTACTAGATGATGGACGCGTTTTTGAAGGTTCATCCTGGGCATTTGAAGGTATTACCTTTGGCGAAGCTGTTTTTCAAACTGGCATGACTGGTTACCAAGAAACACTGACAGACCCGTCTTATCACAAACAAGTTGTCGTTATGACTGCTCCGCATATTGGCAACACAGGGATGAATACGGAAGATAATGAATCAAAGAAAATTTGGGTAGCAGGTCTTGTAGTGCGAAATCCTTCGCCAGTTACTAGTAATTGGCGAAGTGAGAATTCTTTAGAAGAGCAACTGATTTCTCAAAAGATTGTCGGTATTTCTGGGGTCGATACGCGTGCGCTAACGCGGCACTTGCGTGATCGGGGTGCAATGCGCGTAGGGATTTTTTCCGGTCAGAATCTTTCTCGTGAAGAGATGGTTATTGAAGTTCGTAAGCAACCACTGATGTCTGGGTCATATTTGAGCGAAGATGTTTCAACCCAGCAAACGTATGTGGTTCCTGCTATTGGCCATAAGAAATTTACTGTTGCAGCCATCGATTTAGGCATCAAAGGTGCAACACCGAGGGCACTTGCCGCGCGTGGCGTAGAAACTTACGTGATGCCCTATAACGCAACCTTTGCCCATATTTCATCAATTAATCCAGATGGGGTTTTCTTGTCTAATGGACCAGGAGATCCAGCAACCATGTCATCAGTGATTGATTTAGTACGTGAGTTGTTGTTAGCCGAGATTCCTATTTTTGGTATTTGTTTTGGTCATCAGATTTTAGGCCAAGCGTTGGGTTTTGAAACGTATAAACTTCAATTCGGCCATCGCGGAATTAATCAACCTGTAATTGATAAGAACACAAAAAAAGTTGAAATTACTGCCCATAATCATGGATTTGCATTGCGGGCTCCAACTGAAGGTGTTTTCTCAACGGTATTTGGAACTGGCGAAGTTACTCATGTTTGCCTCAATGATGGAGTAGTAGAAGGCTTACAACTTTTAGAGCGCGGAGCATTTAGCGTTCAATATCACCCTGAAGCCGCTGCAGGACCTCACGATGCAGATTATCTTTTTGATCGATTTATAGAATTAATGCAAAAGTATCCAGTGGCTGCGAGAACTCATTAATGCCAGTTGATAAAGCCATCAAGAGTGTCTT